>NZ_JBHXRD010000038.1:0-6982 GCF_042717325.1 Streptomyces sp. NPDC058637
GTCGGTGTCGACGTCGGTGTCGACGCCGGTGTCGACGTCGGTGTCGACGTCGGTGTCGACGTCGGTGTCGACGTCGGTGTCGACGTCGGTGTCGACGTCGGTGTCGAACCAGGCGACCGACGGTTCTCGGTTCCGCCCGCGACCGCGGCAGTCGAGCCCGATCCAGCAGCGCCCGTCGCCCGACAGCAGGACAAGGGGTACCGGCATCCCCCACTCCTTGACCAGGTAGGGGTGTCGAGCAACGAGGTCGTCCCGTCACGCCGCCCGATGCCCATCAGGTCGTCGAAGGGAACGTGGTCCTCGCTCCAGGAGGTCGGCCGGCTGGTGGGGAACACCTCGTGATCATCGGCCACGACGCCACCGTTCCGGATCCGCGGAAGGTCGAACAGGGCCGAGGGTGGCGTCACACCGAGACCCCTCGGCCTCTCGCACCATCTTGTCCGTCAGGGGTTGCTGGACACCGTGGCCGCCCTCGTCCCAGAACGTCGCCATGACCTCGTCGAATCGCGCCGTGCCAGCCGTTCTCACACGGCGAGGGAGACCGGTTCGCCGAGCCGTTCGGCAGCCTTCCTCCACGCCTCGGTCACCGCCGCACGGGCATGGACGGTCCGGCTCGGTACGTCCCCCGTCAGTGTGATCGGCGCCCCGACGTGGACATGGAGACCGGGCCTGCGCAGCGGGGCGGTTCCCAGGCCCGCGACCTGCTTGATCGGGCTTCCGGAGACGATACGGCGAGATCCGGCCTGCCCCAGGGGAATGACGGGTGCTCCGGTTCGGTGAACGAGTCGCGCGAGCCCGCTCCGGAAGGCCTCCGGGGCGGCTTCCCCGGCATCCTTGCGGGTCGGGATGCCGCCCTCGCCGTAGATCAGGACGAGGCGTCCCCGGGCGAGGGCTTCGGCGGCGCCGTCAAGGGCGTCACCGGCGCGTGCGTCATGCCGGTGGACGGGGATGTGTCCCTCACGGGCGAGGGCACGGCCGAGCACGGGGATACGCCAGAGGCCCGCGGCCGCCAGGACGGCCGGCTCCACGCCGAGACGGCGCAGCGCGGCGAGTACCACGGCGGGGTCGGCCAGGGAGCTGTGGTTGGCGACGATGATGCTGCCCGCCGCGAAGTCGGCGTCGCTGTCGGTGGTGACCGTCAGTCGGCCGAAGGCGGGCACCAGTGCTTCGGCGAGGCGGCTGAGCATGGGCGGGTCCTCCCGGACTCGAACGGTGGTGGCCTTCATCGTGGTCCGGGAATGTGCTGCGGGCCTGAGTGCCGGTACTCAGCGGCAGCCCCGCCGGCGTACCCAGTGTCTGGGTGCGGCCAGCCCCTGGGGGACGGCCGGTCGTGCAGCTAGCGGTCAGCGGCCGGCGTCGACACCGCGAACGGGATCGCCGTCCAGCAGGACCCCGCCGGGTGGATGTTCCCGAACCTCGATCCGACGATCCACCTGCACCGACAGCCGGAAGGACCGTGGACAGGGCTGGACACCACCGTTTCCTTCGGGCCGTCGGGACAGGGGCTCACCGGCAGCGTCCTGCACGACCGCCGCGGGCCGGTGGGCCACGCGGAGCAGATCCTCACCGTCCGCCCGCAGGCCGGAGTCCGAACCGTGGCTCGACCGGCCGTCGGACCGGATGACGACGCCGGCCATCCGCGGTGCGGCCGGGTCGACGGAGCGGCGGCCCTCCTGCCGTACGGTGTCGCAGGGCCTCACCACCGCCTCCTGCGGTGAGCCGGCTCGAAGGACCCGCAAGACAGACGTAGATCCGCCGACCGGGCGCGACCGGCCAGCCCTGACAGCAGGACCAGCGCCTCGTCCGCGGTTTCGGAATCGATCCCGGACGCCTGAAGCTCCTCGGTCTCGGACCACGGACTCCTCGGCGCTCGAACAGACCCCGGGCGCGCGGCCGTCCACCGCTGTCGGTCACTCCCCCCGCCTCGCCCTGTCGGCCCCGGCTGGGACACTCCCCCCATGGACACCACACCCGAGCACATGGGCTCCCGGAGCGCGGCCGGATGGACCGTCGCGCTCGCGGGCCTCGGTGCAGTCACCGGCTTCGTCTGGGACGGCCCGTTCCTCGCTGTCACGTGCGCGCTTTCTTTGGGAGGCGGCGCCGCCCTGGGCTCGATCCTGTCCCGCCGCCGGATGGTGGCGACCCTCCGGGAGGGGCGGGGCGAGGCCGCCGCGCTCGGATACGCCGACGGGATCGGGGACATGGTGGTGCTGGGAATATCCGCGTACGAAGTCTCCGTCTTTCCCTTGTCCGGTCCCGGCGCCGTGGACCCGGCCGAGCGCACGGCACGCCGTAAGGCCGCTTATCACCTCACGGCCGCCGAGGGGCTGCCGCACCACATCCGTGAGGCCGCGGCTGCCGCGCTCGAAGCGATCGACGACGCGCGCGACGAGGACACCCGATCCGCGATCGATGAACTCGTGAAGGCCATCCACGCGCAGCGCCGCCGTTCCTGAAGCCACACCGTCGCGGACATGCGGGCTGAACCGGACGGCCGCACAGGAGCCCGCCCGTGACGGCGGACCTGGTCCGCCGTCACCGCATGGCCGTTCGCGGTAGCCGGACCGGGGTGGTGCCGGGATCACGGCCGGTCCCCCGCCACCTACGCCCGGGGCGCCACCTCGCGGGAGGCTGCCCGGCACCCGCAACGCAACTCTGCCCAGCCGGTCAGGCGTTGGGGTCGAAGGGGATTCCGGCCGGCTTGGCCTTCGCGAGGTGGGCGTTGAAGTTGCCGTCCTTGAGCCCGAAGACCGCGCTGCCGAAGTTCGCCTGGACCAGCTTGTCCCGTACTCCCGCCGGATAGCCGTTCCAGCCTACGAGTGTGGGGAACCGCCAGCCGTGGTAGTGGTTCTCCGGCGGCTCGTCGTTGCTGTTCGCGGGGCGGAAGCAGTGCGTGCTCAGACCGTCCTTGTGGTAGACGACCTTGGGGTGTGTCCCGTCCCACCGGATCTGGTCACGGTTGTAGACGTCGAAGTCGCCGTGGGCCGAGGTCGAGACGTAGCGGGCCTCGTTGTCCTGCACCCACACCACCACGTGTTCCCAGTCGTGCCGGTGCCCGCCCAGTCCGCTGCCGGCCACCGCCTGGTCCTTCTCGAAGTAGAGCCCGTAGATGATCGCGCACCAGCCGTTGTTGCACTTGTGGCGCGCGTACCCGTTGGTGTTGTCCAGGTCCCAGGCGTCACGACAACTGCCGTTGACCGCACCGGTGGTGTTGAGGCCGGGGGATATCGTGCCGTCGGGGCCGATCGCCGGAGTCGGGTAGCAGCCGTCCGTGTCGTAGTCGAAGGCGGGCTGGAACGTCTGCTCCATTCCGTCCGCGTTCCCCGGCAGGGCGGGTGGCGGAGCGGCGAGGGCGCTGCTCGCCGAACCGATGACCAGCGTGATGGCGCCGGCGACGACGATCGACGCCCTGCGGAAGCGGGCTCCGGGCTTCATGGATCCTCCTGGTTGACGCGTGGCGGGGGCACGCGAACATCCTTGGCATGCCCACCACAAACGTAATGAACCCTTCCACCTGGCCCCACGCACCCTGGACACCGAGGGGATGAACGGTCGGCCAATTCACGAGGCCGACCGTCGGAGCCATCAGTGACTCACCGAGGGCGTGTACCCGTCGAGGACGCGGCGGCGTCCGACAGGCCGGCCCGGCCGGGGCGGAGGGTCCACGGCACGGGCTCGGTGTTCGTCAGCCACCGACCGGTGATCAGGTGCCGCGTGATGAGGAGACGCAGCCCCCGCGACTGCTTGCCCCAGCCCATCCCCTTGCACATCTGTTTGACGGACGGCCCGTGGCCGTGTGCCGCACGGAATTCCGCGGTGAACCGAGCGGCGCGCGGCCCCTCGTCGGGGTGGCTGTCCCGCCAGGCGTCGAACGCGGCGCGCACCGTCCCGCCGAACTGCGCCGGAACGGGTGTACGCGTGAACGCCTCGGCCACCCGCACCACGGGCATCGCGCACAGCGGGCAGTGCTCGACCGCCTCGGCGTGCCGCCGCAGCGCCGGACTCACCTGCGCCTTCCACTCGTCCCAGGTCATCGTCGGCGCCTTCGTGCGGGGCGTGGCAGCCGGCAGGGGGTGCAGGCCTGCCAGATGCCGTACGGCATCCCCCAGGAGGTAACCGTTACCGTCCACTTCGAGCAGGAAGCCCTTCGCCAGCAGCTCGGGCAGCGCGGCACGGCAGTGGGCGGGCAGGTCGGCCGGCAGGGTGCCCGGCCGGCCGGCCGGGGCGTGCGCGGCCAGATACAGTGCGGCCAGCCGGGCCTCGGTCGAGGTCTTCCTGGCCGGCTTGGCGGTCAGGGTCCGGTTCGTCCACCCCGACACCCGGGACCGCGTCATCTTGGCGAACGGCAGCCGGCGGTCCGAATCGTCCACGAGATCCGGCACGGTGATCGCCACGGGAACGTCGGGGTTACCGCCGATCAGGTCGCCCCGCGCCTGCCATCCCAGAGCTCCGACGGCGGCCACGGCCCCCTCCGCGTCGGCCAGGCGGAGCGAACGCAGGTCCTGCCCGGTGAGGTTGCCCGTGCCGCCCCGGGCCGACCGGATGGCGACGACCACCGCGAGGAGCTGGGCGTCGGCCCCTTCGAGCGGCAGCGAGCCCACGTAGGCCAGGAGCCGCCGGGCGGCCTCGCCCTGTCGGGCCGTCAACAGGAAGGCGATCGGAGGCTTCGCCACGGTCGACGCGGCAGAGGCAGGGCCAGGGGCAGCGGGCGTACGGGGAGAAGAAGGAGGCACGCCCGGTACAACGTGCGTACGGGGCCGAGGTCACGGCCGTCGCCCGTACTGCTGTACGAGCACGGAGGAAGGTCGCATGGGTGACCGAACTCCTACCGGTGAACGAGATGAACGCACATGGCGAGACCCCTGTTTCATCGAACCGGCCATGACCGGGCATCGGCCGCCACACAGGCACGCCCCAGCAACGAGGAGGACACGTCGTGGCCACGTCCGTCATGAGGCCGGGTTCCCGGCGTGGACGCATGCTCGCGGTGGTGGCAGGCAGGATCGGGGGGCTTCTCGGTGCCGGGCTCATCGGCCCCGCCCAGCCCGCGACCGCGGCCGGACGGCCCGTCGGAGTGCCCTGTCCGGCGGAACTCACAACGGACGCGACCTGCTGCACCGGGCAGGTCTCCTACGGCGTCCATCACACCGCCGTGCGGCGCTGTCCGACTGGGTGCGGACGGGCCGCAAGCCCACCCCCGCGGCCGTCTCGGCGCCCTGCCCCTCCTTCGACGCCGCCAACGGGACGGGGTGCTCCTTCCGGCCCGACTACGTACCCGGCTCCTACGCCTCACGGGTCAACGCCCGCCCGGGAGAGGGCCGTTGGTCCCCGCCGACCAGCGCCCAGGAAAGGGAGTGGAGCCGCCCGGACGACGTGGGCATCGCCCCCTGACGCACGGGCGGGCGCGAGGAAGACACTGCGGACACGAACCGCCCGGCCCTCCCCCGCGTCCCCCCGTACATGACCATCGGATCCGCGGGTCGTCGGTGTCCGGCGGCCACCACCGGAGAGGGAACGGCATGAGCGTCTTCCCGACAGGGGTGTCCCTCCGCACGGCGGCCGGCAAGGCGGCGGTCGTCGCACCCGTCGCGCTGGGCCTCTCCTACGTCGACGCGTGGTGCGTGCGGGCGAGTACCGGCGGGCTGGGGTGGCTGTTCGGCACCGAGTTCTGGCTCATGGTGCTGATCATCGCCGGGCTGTGGGTCCGCAGCTGGACCGACGAGGACGACCGGTGGGTGCAGGTCCTCGTGCTCGGCGTCCTGGTGGCCGGGCTCGTCGCCGGCCCGCTGCTCCTTTTCCACGGCGCACTCGCCGCGCTGGCGGCGGTGTCCGGCGTGGCCGTACTCGGGACGGCCGCCACTGTGGTGGCCCGTGTGTTCGGCTTCGACGTCCAACGCCGGGACTCACTACCGTGGTGAGCGGCGACATTTCCCGAGAGCCCGGCGAGGCCTCCGGCCGTGTCGGTGCCGAAGCCCGTTCCGGCGTCGCGGAACGTCGAGGTGTGAGTGAGAGCGAGGGCCCCGGGACTGCCGTTGTCCCGGACTGACGCGCCGTCACCCTCGGCACGGGTACGGGTACGGGTACCGGCGGCAACTCCCGGGTTTTCGGCGGCACATGGAACGGCACTCCGTCCTGGGCACGGACACGGCTGCCGTCACGGGTTCACGTGGCGCGGACGGATTCCTGCCACCCGCACCGGCGTTCCTGGTGCCCTGGAACGGGGCGTCCGTCGGTGCGGCTGTAGGCACGCACGCCGTACGGCCTCGGAACGCGTGGGCAGGTCCGCAGCGTGGCCGGGGGCGGCGTGCCCCGCTTCCCGAGGGACGGCCGACCCTGGATATCGTCGCCTCCATGACCGTCCTCCAGCGCCTTCGCCCCGACCACGCCGCGGCCCTCCTCGCCTTCGAGCGGGAGAACCGGGCATATTTCGCCGCCTCGATCCCGGACCGGGGTGACGACTATTTCGCCGAATTCGACGCGCGTCACAGCGAGTTGCTCGTCGATCAGGCCGCCGGGCTGCTCCACTTCCACGTCCTGGCCGACGACGAGGGGGCCGTGCTGGGGCGGGTCAACCTCGTCGATGTCGCGGACGGCTCGGCCGAGCTCGGCTACCGGATCGCCGAGCGGGCCGCGGGGAGGGGCCTGGCCACCGAGGCGGTCCGGCAGGTGTGCGCGCTGGCTCTCGCCGAGTACGGGCTGAGCGTCCTGCGGGCGGAGACGACCGAGGACAACCACGGGTCGCGGGCGGTGCTGGCCCGCACGGGGTTCGAGCCGGCCGGCGAGATCGTGCTGTGTGGCCGCCCGGGGCTGCGCTTCACCCGGGATCTGAGGGATCCGGCAGCCGGACCGCGCTGATCCTCGGGTCCGGCGGGCTCCGAAACACATCGGTGGGGGGGGCGCGCGGGGCGCCCCCCCCCGCTGGTGGGTGGGGTGGTGGTGGGGCGGATGTGGGGGGGTTCGTCTTTGGGGTAGTTGTGGGTCA
>NZ_JBHXRD010000038.1:6992-19685 GCF_042717325.1 Streptomyces sp. NPDC058637
CGCGCTCAGCCGGGGGCCGGGGGGCCCCCCAACCACTGGGGGGGGGCCCCGGGCGGCGGTCCGCCACCGATGTGTTGGATCGGTCGTTCGTGGTCAGTTGGCGTCGGTTTCCTCGTTGGTGATCTTGCCGTTCGCCGCGTCGACCTCGAAGGCGGTCCTGCTCCAGTCCTCGGTGACGACGTCGACCTCCCAGACCAGGGTCTGGGTGTCGTTCTCGTCGAGGTTGACCGAGGTGACCGTGCCCTTCGTCTTGTCCGTGGCGACCTTGGCCGCCTGCTGCGGCGTCTGCGTCGCCTTGGTGAGCCAGTCCGCGAGTTCCTGCTTGTCGGCGTCGGTCTGGTCCTCGTCCGGGACGGACTCGATCACGTCACCCGACACCGCGTCGATGGTGACGGTGTGCGCGGTGCCGTCCTTCTCGACCACCTTCGCGATCCACTTCGGGCCCGTGGAGCTGCCGCTCGGGCTCGGACTGCCGGTCGCGCTTCCCTCGGGGCTCGGGCTGCCGTAAGGGCTTGCGCTCCCGTCACCGCTGGGGCTGGCGCTGGGGCTCGCCTCGTCCTCGTCGTCC
This sequence comes from Streptomyces sp. NPDC058637, assembly GCF_042717325.1. NCBI lineage: Bacteria > Bacillati > Actinomycetota > Actinomycetes > Kitasatosporales > Streptomycetaceae > Streptomyces > Streptomyces sp. NPDC058637. The sequence goes on from NZ_JBHXRD010000038.1 coordinate 7,561, forward strand.
AGGCCCTCGAGGTCGAGGTCGGTCAGCTTGCCGCCGGACACCTCGCCCACCGCTGTCGTGGCGGCCTTGTCGAAGGTGACCTTGACGGTCGAAAGGAGTTCCTTGCGCTCGGTCTGGTCCTCGGTCAGCTGGGCCGTGCTGGAAGGGCTGCCGGATACGCTCTCGGAGGGGGTGGTGGTCTGCTTCGGAATGACCTTCGCAGCTTCTGAGGTCGCCGCGGCTGTCTTGTCACCGCTGTCCTGCCCACAACCGGTCACGAGGGCGGAGGCAAGGACGGCGCACAGGGCGCCGACGACACGGAGCCGACGGGTGCGCGAGGAAACGGTCTTGTTTCGGCGGGTCTCAAATCTCATACCCGCATGCCTAGCCGCCCCGGCGATCAGTCATGTTGTCCGCCCGGCGGCTGTCACCCGATCGACGGTGCGGTCCGCCCATTCGCCGTGGTCGCGCGGGCACCCGGCGAGGCCGGGACCGGCCTGGTGCGACACGGCGTAGGACGCCGGTTCGGGGAACCGGCGTCCTACGTACGGATCCGCGGGAGTCAGGCGGTGAGCTGGACCTCGGACGGTGCGGCCGCCGACATCACCGAGCCCGCTGACGGGACGGCCCGCAGCTGCGCCTCGGCGGCGCTCAGGGCATCGGGCACCGTCCTGGTTCCGGTGGTGACACACAGGGTGTAGGAGACGTCCTCGAGATGACGGCCGCTCTCGGGAGTGCCGAGCCGCGCATGAGCGCTTCGCAGTGCTTCGTAGCGCTTGACGAGATTCCGCAGCGTTGCGGGATTGGCCATCAGCACGGCAGTTCCTCTCCACAGGGCGGCCGGGAGCACATGGCCCCGCGCCGACGAAGTCCGATCGCGCCGACGGTACGCCCGGCGTCACGGGCGGCCGTGCGAAGCTGACAGCACGCGTCCGGTCCCTTGCAGATGATGGTCGCCCCGCCTCACCGAATCCGCATCCGGAATCACCCGGGGCCACGGGGCCGGGCTCCCGAGCGCCACGTGCGCCGGTGCGAAACAATGGGTGCGACGGGGCGGCGGCTGACGGCGCCCGGTCGGGAGGTCACTCATGAATTACCCGGAGAGTTACGAACTGATTTTCCAGGCGACGGGCGCCGCGGACGACGTGGTCGTCGTCCACATCACGGCCCGGTCCGGCGCCGGAGGTCACCCGGTCTACGAGGACGAGTCCGGAATCGTACGTGCCGAGGTCAGTGAGCACGGTGAGGTACGGATGCTCGCGAGCGGCGGGCACCAGGTGCTCAGGGTCCCGCTGCTCGCCCGGCCGCTGAGCCACGGGGCGGCCCGTCGCACCGGCCGGTGAGGCCTCCGCCGTCCCGCCCCTGTCCGTTCTGATGCCCATTCATGCCCACTCATCTTCCGAATGTGTTTACTTTCGGGAGATGCAGCCGTAGCCTGCTGATGATTCCACAGACTCGGGCATGGAACGGATACGTAACCACATGTACGCACCGGAGCGTCAGCAAGAGATCCTCCGCCTCGCCGGCGAGAGCGGCCGCGTCGACGTGCTGTCGCTGGCCGAGGAGTTCCAGGTGACCGCCGAGACCGTCCGGCGTGATCTCAAGGCTCTCGACCGGGCGGGGCTGCTGCGCCGTGTGCACGGCGGTGCCATTCCGGCCGGGCGGCTCGGATTCGAGCCCGGTCTCGCCGAGCGCGACACCGTGGCCGCCGACGAGAAGGACCGCATCGCCGCCGCCGCGCTGGGCGAACTCCCCGCCGAGGGCAACATCATCATCGACGCGGGGACGACGACCGCCAGGCTGGCCGCCGCCGTCCCGGTCGATTCCCGTCTCACCGTGGTCACCCACGCACTGCCGGTCGCCGCGCGCCTCGCCGACCATCCAGGGATCTCGCTGCACCTGGTCGGAGGCCGGGTGCGTCACCGCACCAGCGCCGCCGTCGACGCCTGGGCACTCAGCGCGTACAGCGAGATCAACGCCGACGTCGTCTTCCTCGCCACCAACGGCCTCTCCGCCGAGGGCGGCCTCACCACACCTGACCTGGCCGAGGCCGCGGTGAAGCGCGCGGTGATCACGGCCGCCCGCCGGGTGGTGCTCCTCGCCGACTCCGCCAAGTTCGGCCAGGAGCACTTCGCGCGCTTCGGCGACCTCTCCCAGGTCGACCTGCTCATCACCGATATGGGGCTCAGCCCCGAGGACGCCCGGGCCATCGAGAGCCGGGGCACGGAAGTAGTACGCGCATGATCCTGACCATCACCCCCAATCCCAGCCTGGACCGGACGTACGAGCTGCCCGGACTCACCCGGGGCGCCGTCCTGCGGGCCACAGCGGACCGCGTCGACCCCGGTGGCAAGGGCATCAACGTCTCCCGCGCGGTCGCCGCGGCCGGGCACCGCACGGTGGCCGTCGCGCCGCTGGGCGGTGCCGAGGGCGAGCTGCTGGCCCGGCTGCTGGGCGAGCACGGCATCGAGGCCGCCGGGGTGCCGATCACCGGCAGCACCCGGATCAACGTCACCCTCGTCGAACCCGACGGCACGCTCACCAAGGTCAACGCGGCCGGACCCGAACTCACCACGGCCGAGGCCGAGTGCCTGCTGGACGCCGTTCGCTCACGGTCGGCGGGCGCGGAGTGGATCGCCTGCTGCGGCAGTCTGCCGCGCGGGCTGCCGCCCGAGTGGTACGCCGAGCTGGTCGCCCGCAGCCATCGCGCGGGGGCCCGGATCGCCCTCGACACCTCCGGGGCCGCACTGGTCGCGGCGCTGGCCGAGCGGCCGGACGTGATCAAGCCGAACACGGAAGAACTCGCCGAGGCGGTCGGCCGCCCGCTCGCGACGGTCGGTGACGCGCTCAAGGCGGCGCAGGAGCTGTGCGAGCTCGGGGCACGCTCCGTGCTGGCCAGCGTGGGCGCCGCCGGGCAGTTGCTGGTGGAGGATTCCGGCACGTACTTCGCCCGCGCACGGGTGGACGCCGTCCGCAGCAACGTCGGCGCGGGGGACGCGTCCCTCGCGGGCTTCCTCGCAGCCGGGGGAACGGGCCGGGCGGCGCTCTCCGCCGCGGTGGCCCATGGCGCGGCCGCCGTCCAACTGCCAGGAAGCGTCATGCCGACCCCGGCCGACCTCGATCTGTCCGCGGTGGTCACGACCTCGGACATCCCCACGGATCTCGCTCTGACGGAGCCTGCCCCATGACCGCCGTACCCCTTTCCAGCTGTCCGAGCCCCACGTACCCGAACCGTCCGTCCCAGGACGGTCCACGAGCAAGGAGCCCCCGCGATGAGTGAGCTGATCACCGCGGAACTGGTCGACCTCGATCTGTCCGCCGAGACGAAGAGCGCAGCCGCCCGTTCCCTGGCCGAACGGATGGTGGCGGCCGGCCGTGTCACCGATCTCGACGGCTTCCTCGCCGACGTGGCTGCCCGCGAGGCGCAGATGCCGACCGGTCTCGACGGCGGCATAGGCATTCCGCACTGCCGGAGCGAGCATGTCGCCGCGCCGACGCTGGCCTTCGGCCGCAGTGCCCGGGGCATCGACTTCGGTGCCCCGGACGGTCCCGCGGATCTGGTCTTCCTGATCGCCGCGCCGGCCGGCGCGGACGACGACCACCTCACCATCCTGTCGGGCCTGGCTCGGCGGCTGATGGACCCCGGCTTCACCGGGGCGCTGCGGGCGGAGGGGGATCCCGCCGCAGTGGCGGCCCTGATCCGCGGCGAGGGGGCTCCCCCGCCGGCCGAGGCAGCGGCGAAGGCACCGGACGCGCCGGCGGACGAGCCGTTCCGGATCGTCGCCGTCACGTCCTGCCCGACCGGCATCGCGCACACCTACATGGCCGCCGAGTCCCTGGAGGCCGCCGCACGCGCCGAGGGCGTGGTCATCAGTGTCGAGACGCAGGGCTCGGCGGGATTCCAGCGGCTCGACCCCTCGGTCGTCGCCGCGGCCGACGCGGTCATCTGGGCCCACGACGTGGAAGTGCGGGAGAAGGCGCGCTTCAGCGGCAAGCCGGTGGTCGACACCGGTGTGAAGGCGGGGATCAGCCGGCCGGCGGAGCTCATCGCCGAGGCCCGGCGCAAGGCCGGGCGCGGCGAGGTCAGCCGGTTCTCCGACGACGGCGCGGACACGGGAGCGGGTGCGTCCGGCGGCTCCTCCGCCCACTTCGGGATCAGGCTGCGGACGTACCTGATGTCCGGCGTCAGCTACATGGTGCCGTTCGTCGCCGCCGGTGGTCTCCTGATCGCCCTGTCGTTCGCCATCGGCGGCTACGAGATCGCGAGCGCCCCGTCCGTCGCCGAGCACTTCGCCTGGGGCGAGGCGGACAGCTGGGCCGCCCTGCTCAACCAGATCGGCGGCGCCGCGTTCGGCTTCCTGGTCCCGGTGCTGGCGGGTTACATCGCGTACGGGATGGCCGACCGGCCGGCGCTGGTCCCGGGCTTCGTAGGCGGGGCCATCGCGCTCACGATCGACGCGGGCTTCCTCGGCGGTCTGGTCGCCGGTCTGCTCGCCGGTGCGGTCGTGATGGCGATCCAACGGGTGAAGGTGCACCCGACCCTGCGCGGCATCATGCCGGTGCTGGTGATCCCGTTGCTCGCGTCGGTCGCCGTCGGATTCCTGATGTTCGTCGTGGTCGGGAAGCCGATCGCCTCGCTCCAGAAGGCCCTCACCGACGGGCTGAACGGCCTCTCGGGCTCCAACGCGGTGATCCTCGGCGTCGTCCTCGGCCTGATGATGTGCTTCGACATGGGCGGCCCGCTGAACAAGGTGGCGTACGCCTTCGCGGTGGGCGGCCTGGCCGACCCCACGGACGGCAGCCTGAAGGTGATGGCCGCGGTGATGGCGGCCGGCATGGTGCCGCCGCTCGCGATGGCGCTCGCCACGACCGTACGCGCCAGGCTGTTCACGCACACCGAGCGGGAGAACGGCAGGGCGGCATGGGTGCTCGGCGCGTCGTTCATCAGTGAGGGCGCGATCCCGTTCGCCGCGGCCGACCCCCTGCGGGTGATCCCCTCGGTCATGGCCGGTGGCGCGGTCACCGGGGCGCTGTCCATGGCCTTCGGCGCCACGCTCCGCGCCCCGCACGGTGGCGTGTTCGTCGTGCCCCTGATCGGTCAGCCCTTCCTCTACCTGCTGGCGATCGCCGCCGGTACGGCGGTGGCGACGGCCCTGGTCGTCATCCTCAAGGGACTGCGGCGCATCCCGGAGGAGGCCGCGCCCGCGGCCGACGAGCCCAAGGTGCCCGTAGCCGCCTGAGCCTTCCCCTGCCCCCTCGCCCGTACCGGAACCGTCATCGATTCGTCCCCCAGGAGGGAACTCATGTACCAGCGCACTGTCTCCGTCGGCTCCCGCAGCGGTCTGCACGCCCGTCCGGCCTCGCTGTTCGTCCAGGCGGCGACGCGTCAGCCGGTCAGGGTGACGATCGCACGCGACGGCCGTGACCCGGTCGACGCACGCAGCATGCTCTCGATACTCGCCCTGGCGGCCCAGCACGGCGATACGCTCGTGCTGTCCGCCTCCGGTGCGGGTGCGCAGGAGGCAGTCGAGGAACTGGCGACGCTGCTCGCGCAGGACCTCGACGCGAAGGACTGATCGTGACGGAGCGGTGGGATCCGGTGGGTGGGGGCGTGATCACGCTCCCCTCGGGACGGCTGGTCCGGGGCCGCGGGCTGCGGCGCCCGCTTCCCGAGGGCCCTGAGCCCACCTTCTCCGTCCATCTGCTCGGCAGGCGGCCGCCTCCGGTGCCCTGGGCGTCGCGGTGGCTGCGCTGGCCGGACTTCCGGCTCCCGGCGGACCGGGCGCAGGCCCGGGCGGTGCTCGGGGAGGCATGGAACCGGGCCGCCGCGGCGGACCGCGTCGAGGTGGCCTGTGGAGGCGGCCGGGGGCGTACGGGCACGGCGCTCGCGTGTCTGGCCGTACTGGACGGGGTCCCGGCGGACGAGGCGGTGGCCTACGTCCGCCGGCACTACCACCCCGGAGCCGTGGAGACGCCCTGGCAGCGGCGGTACGTTCGGGGCTTCGACCGGTGGTGACGGCGCGCGCCTGAGCCGGTGCGCCGGCCGCGGACCAGGCGGCGGGGCTCATTCCACCGCGTGCGGCACCGGGACCGTGGCCGCGCCTCCGGCGCGTACCGCCTCGACAACGCTCTGGTGGAAGGAACGGCTGGCTTCTTCGGAGGGGCACGGCACCGGACTGCCGGCCAGCGTGAACCAGTCCGAGGCGCCGCTGAACTGCACGGCCACCTCTGCCTGCCCTTCGGACCATGTCGTGTGTACGGTCAGATCGCCGTCCACGACTCCTACCTCTTCGGTGCGCACTCCGCCTGTTCCCGCGAAGACACCGCAGGTAGTCCACGATGCCCAGTTCATGACGCGTCACCTTTCGGGACGGAAGACAGGCCTGCCCTGCGGACTGATTCCGAGTATGGCACCGCGAACGTTCACTCGCACGGGTGTACCACTGTGTGCCCCGCCCGTCGCGCACCGCTGTCGCTCAGGGGTGCATCGAGGCCCCCTTGAGGATCTTGTCGACGGCGTTCCGGGGCCCGTAGAAGGCCAGGCCGACGAGGTCCAGCCCCTCCCGGCCGACGGCCCGTACGGCGGCCCGGTTGGCCTTGTCGTGACCGGTCGCGAAGAGGTCCGAGGTGAACACGGCCGTGATGGTGCCCCGGCCGACCGCCCTGGCGTGGGCGGTGGTCAGCATCTCCTTCGATCCGGCGAGGACGAGGACGGGCTGGCGGAACATCGGCAGGTACGGGGTGTCGTCCGCGTCGGCGTACGGTTCGCCGATCGCTTCCGGCGCCTGTGTGCCGAGCCCGCTGACGAGGAAGGCGGTGACGTTGAGGCGCTGCCAGGTCTCGAGGTCGTCACGGAGCAGCACCGCGATCTTGGTGTCGAAGCGTACGGGCGCGTTGTCGTCGTGGTCGGTCATACGCACAGCCTGCCGAGCCGTCGGCCAGGAGTCTTGTACGAACTTTGCACGGTCGGCCCGTACCGCCCTTGTAGGCTTTCCCCATGGCTGCACGTCCGGACATCACCGCGTGGCGTCCGAGGGTCGAGGGAATCGACGAGGTGTTCCACGCCCGCTTCGCCGACCACGCGTACCCCATGCACACGCACGACGCCTGGACGCTGCTCATCGTCGACGAGGGCATGGTCCGCTACGACCTGGACCGCCATGAGCACGGGGCTCCGAGCTCCGTGGTGACCCTGCTCCCCCCGCACATCCCGCACAACGGGGGCGGGGTGACGCCCGGGGGTTTCCGCAAGCGCGTGCTGTACCTGAACACCGCGCAGATAGACCCGGAACTCGTCGGGCGGGCGGTCGACCGCCCCGTGCTGCACGATCCGCGGTTGCGGCACCGTGTCCACCAGCTCCATCTGTCGCTGGAGCGCCCGGGGGACGAGCTGGAGGCCCAGAGCCGCCTCGCCCTCGTCTCCGAGCGTCTCGCGGAGCATCTGCGAGGGGAGCTCGGGGTGCCGCGCCCGGCGCACGACCGCCGGGTCGCCCGCGAACTGCGGGCGCTGCTCGACCGGCACTACGTGGAGGGGCTGACGCTGCGGGACGCGGCGGACCGGCTGCACACCCACCACACCCACCTGGTGCGGGCGTTCAGCCGTGAGTTCGGCATGGCTCCGCACCAGTACCTGACGGGCCGTCGGGTCGATCTGGCCCGGCGGCTGCTGCTCGGGGGCATGCGGGCGCCCGAGGTGGCGACGAGCGTGGGGTTCTACGACCAGTCCCACTTCTCCCGGCACTTCAAGCGTGTGGTCGGGACGAGTCCGGGGCATTACGCGCGCACCGGGGCGCGGACCTGAGGGCCGGCCCGTCATCCAGCCGGATCGGCGCGCGGCGTCGGATGCGGTGCATCGCGGGGCGGGGGGACGTCCGCGTACCGGATGTGTTCGGGCGTTCCGACAACGCGGCGAGGTGCCGTCGCTGTCGTTCGTGGGCCCCCCGGTATGAGGGACAGCCCTCAGCGGCGTTCCAGCGCCCCGCGGACGAACGCCGCCTGACCCGCGTGCTGCAGGTCGTCGGCGATGACACTGACGAGCCGTACGCCGAGTGTCACCGGGGGCGACCAGGACGCGTCGACGACGCGGTCCAGGGCCCGGCCGTCGAGCCCCCGGACGAATTCGAGGGTCTGTTCGTGCACGGCGTCGAAGTACCCGAGGAGCAGGTCGGCCGAGGACACCTGGACGGACGCCACCTGGGAGCTGTCGTGGCCGTATCCGGTGGACTCCTTGGTGAGGGGCAGCTCGTAGCGGGCGGCCCAGTCCTGTGCGAACCAGACCTGTTCGGTGCCCGCCGCGTCGGCGACGTGGTCGTCCTGGACGCGCGTGAGGTGCCACACGAGCCAGGTGATCGAATTCGCGTCCGGGTCGAGCCTGGCGTTGAGTTCGGCCGGGGCCAGGCCTTCGACTGCGGCGTGCACCGTTTCATGAATGCGTTCGAACGCATCGGCGAGAATGCCTGCACTGTTCATACGCCCACCTTGGCCGGTCCATGTGCGGGGCCGGACTGCGACACGCGTGACGGGAGCGGTCAGGCGTGCACCGCGCGCAGCCATCGGGTCAGCAGGGTGTTGACCTCGGTGGCGCGTTCCTGCTGGATCCAGTGTCCGCACCCCTCCAGGATGTGCGACGAGACCAGGCCGGGAAGCGTGGTCGGGTAGGCCGCGATCGCGTCGGCCATCCAGGTGGTGGAGGAGTCGAGGCCGCCGCCGATGAAGAGCGAGGGGCTGGTGAGCCGCGCACCGTCCCAGGCGGCCAGGTCCTCCCAGTCCCGGTCGACGTTGCGGTAACGGTTGAGCCCGCCGGTCAGGCCCGTCCTCGTGAACTCGGCGCCGTACACGTCGAGGTCCTCCCGGGTGAGCCAGGACGGCAGTGGGCCCTCGGGGAAGCGGTCGCGCATGCGTCCGCCCGCGGGTACGAAGAAGGGTCCGGCCTCACCGGGCGGCGGCATCGTGTCCGCGGAGAGCGCGGCGTAGAACCCCGCGAGCCACCCGCGCACGTCGGGGTCGATCTCCGCCTCGGCGCGGCCGGGCTCCTGGAAGTAGCCGACGTAGAACTCCTCGTCCCCGCCGATACGGGCGAAGCCGTCGGTGGGCCGCATGGGGTTCCACGGGGCGTAGGGAACGCTGAGCATGGCCACGGCGGTGAACATGTCGGGCCGCAGCAGCGCGCTGTTCGCCGCGATGGGCGAGCCCCAGTCGTGGCCGATGACCGTGGCGGTCTCCTCCCCCAGCGCGTGGACGACTCCGACGTTGTCGGCCACGTGGGCCGTCATCCGGTAGGCGTCCACCGCGTCGGGGGCCGACGAGCGCCCGTAGCCCCGGACATCGAGGGCGACGGCGCGGAAGCCCGCCGCGGCGACGGCCGGCAGCTGGTGGCGCCAGGAGTAGGACGTCTCGGGGAAGCCGTGGATCATGAGGACGAGGGGGCCGGTGCCCTGTTCGAGCAGATGGATCCGGCCGCCGGGGACGTCCACCAGCCGGTGGACGGCCCCGGGGACGGACGTGGAGGGCTCGGGAGAGGGTGCGGGCTGCGGCATGGATCCTCCTGGGGTTCCCGGAATCGGTCTGCGTCACGATCATTCGACGCCGCCGCTCCCCCAGGCAAGCGATCTTGCCGTTCCGGCAAACGGGTCGCCCCGCCCCCTCACACGAGGAGGTGCAGCAGGTGTCCGCAGGCCGTGGCCTCGTCCGGATGCCGGGCGAGCACCTCGTACGTGCCGCGTTCGTACGCGCCGGTCTCCCACACCCCGTCGGCGGCCCGCCTCAGGAACAGGAAGTCGGTGGGGGTGGGGACGGGTTCGTGGACGCCTTCGATGCGGTAGTAGCCGTCGGGCACCCTCGCCGCTGCGAGCGCGGTCCGCAGTTCACGGCGTTCCACGGGTGGCTACGCGCCCGCGGGCGTGAGGTAGGCGTGGTCCAGCAGCCACTTCACGTTGAGCCTCTCGCCTGCGCCCGGGTCGAGGAAGACCGCGTCGAGCTTGATCTGCTGCCCGCCGCCGCGCTGCTCGAACCACGGCGCGATGCTGCCCTGCCAGACCCAGAACGGCTTGGCGACCTTGTAGACACGGTAGTCGCAGGGAACCGCGGCGTCACGGGTGTTGAGGTTCTGCGGGGGCAGGGCGCGCTCGGTGTACGCGTCCCCCGCCGGTGCCAGGTAGCCGCCGTATTCGGAGCCGAAGCGGTCCAGGCGCTGGCCGGTGCGCAGCTTGGCGGGCTCCTTGTCGATCTCACCGTTGACTTCGGCGAAGCCGTCGTTGGGCGGGTACTTCCAGCTGCCCGTGTCGGCGGGGCCCTCCCAGTACTTGGTGAGGAAGGCGGACGGCGACAGGGTTCCCGTGCGCTTGTAGCCCTTGAGCAGCGGGCCGACCGGGGCCTGGCCCGGGTTCGGCAGCCACTTGGGCCCCAGCCGGGCGTCGCCGAGGAACTCGCCGGTGCAGGGGTCGTGGCGGACGGCCGCCGACCGCGCGGGGTCCTGGTGCGGTGCGGCGCTCGCGGCGGGGGCTGCCACGAGCCCTGCGGCGAGTCCGATCGCCGCAAGTGCGGTACGGATACGGTTCATTCGGGGGTCCCCTCGATTGCCGGTCAACAGCGGTTCTGCACACGAAGGGTAGTTGATCAATCGCTCAGGGTGTCCACACCATGCCGTCGAGGAGCCCGGCCGGAGAACGTGTCCGGGCTCCTGGAAGGGTCAGCCGGCGGCCGGGTCCGGTACGAGGCCGTCGGCCGCCAGGCCCTCGATGACCGCCGCCCCCAGGGCCTGGACGGCGGACATCGGGCGCACCATCACGGTGAACTCCTTGATGAGGCCCGCCTCGTCGAACTGCAGCAGGTCGATCCCGTGGATCTCCTTGCCGTTCACGGACGCCTTGAACATCAGGATCTCCGCAGGGGCCGTGGCGTCCTCCGCAACGGTGAGCGCCTCACCCTCGAAATGTCCGATGTAGCGGAAGTCCTCGAAGGTGCGTACGAGCACGCCGAAGAGGCCGAGCACCATCGGCCGGCCCTCGAACGGGGTGAACTTCACCGGGCTGAAGAGGCGGACGTCCTCGGTGAACAGTCCGTCCAGTGCCGCGAGATCACGTTTCTCGACGGCGGCCCGGAAGCGTTCGGTGGTGTCGGCGGCGGTCATGACCATCACTCCTCGAATTGTTAGTCAACAAAATGACTGATCACTTCGATGAGTATGCCGTAGTGGGGCCCGTTCGGGCGAGGAGCCGACGGCCGCGGTCTCAGGAGGGCGGATCGACGTAGCGCACGGTGACCTTGTCGAATCCGAGGGAGCCGAGCAGACCCTGGAGCATGGCGGCCGTGTTCTTCTCGGCCCGGCCGGTGAGGCCGCTCTCCTTCGCGGCTTCCCCGATGTGCTTCGCGGCCAGCTTGTTGACCGCCTGCTCGCTGCCGGGGTTGTCGGAGAAGAAGTCGCCGAGCCGGTCGAGGAGGCCGCGCTGCTTGGAGACCGCGTAGGAGCGGTCCGGGTCGAGCGCGGGCTTGCCCAGGACGGCGTGGGGCAGGCGGAGTTCCGCTGTGGTGCGCTCCTTGTTGACGACCACGCCGTCCTGGGCGACCTTGCCCAGGTCGACGGAGGCTTGGACCGTGCCGGCGCCCACGTAGAGGGTGCGGGTGCCCCGGATGGCGTCGGGCAGGAATTTGGCGTCCTTCTCCAGATCGACGACGACCTGGAAGTTTCCTGAGGCTGCCTCGTACGCGCTCATGTCCTGGATCGACTTGAGGACCGCGGGCCCGGAGCGGTCCGTGGTCTCCTCGCCGAAAATGCCGCCGAGCCCCGGCAGAAGACTGACCCGGGTCCCTACGAGCAGCAGGACCAGGGCCGCGGCGCACACGCCGGCGAACGGCAGGCATCCGCGCATGCGGTCGCGGCGGGGCGCGCCGCCGTCGGGGCCCGGGGTGCTGTCTGTTCTTACGTCTGTGGACGTCATGTCTTCCGTGTGACCCGCTCCGGTCGTTTCAGTCCGTCCGGCGGTGCGACTACGCCAGATCCTGTACGGGCAGCGGCTCCGATGGGCGGGGGGGGGGGGGCCCGCGGCCGGCCCGGGGCCACCCCCCCCCGGTGACACCATCCACGGGGTGGGGAAACGCCCCCCCAGCCACGGGGATGTGGGCCGGGGCCCCCAACCCGGGGGTGGGGT
>NZ_JBHXRD010000038.1:19695-73586 GCF_042717325.1 Streptomyces sp. NPDC058637
TTGTTTTTGTTTGCGGTTGCCCCGCCGCGGGTTTTTTCTGCGGGGCGGGGGGGCCCACTCCCCTTCTTCTTGTGGGGGCTGGGGCTCGGTGGGGGGGGGGGGGGGGCCCGGGGGGCGGGCGGGCCCCCCCCGCCCCTCGGTCACTCACTCCAGGAGGTCGGAATACGCCCCCAGAGCCAGTGCGATGTCGGCCTGGGCCCAGAACCGGTGGTAGGTGAAGACCGGTGCGGCCCCACCGTCCAGATAGCTCTGCACCTTCGGCCAGTTCGGGTCGTCCTCGTAGAACGACCGGATGGACAGGAACGTCGAGTCGTTGTCGACGGTGTCACCGTTGGGCATGGCGCCCGTCCAGCCGTTGGGGACGTACACCGGGTCGTCGAAGCGGTTGTAGTCGGCGCGGGTCTCCGGCACGGCCACCCCCGCTCCGTCCTGGTAGTGCTCCCACATGCCGTCGAGCAGCGCCTGAGCCGTGGTCTTCGCCTCCGCGTCACCGGACTTGGCGGCGTAGTAGGTCAGGGTCCTGGCATAGGCGCCTGCCACGCCGACGTCATTGGTGTAGTCGGCGACCGTGACGTGGAGCCCGTCGTTCGCACCGGGGTTCGACGCGTTCCAGGTGTCGGGCGCGCCCGACCACTTGAGCGTGGACGGCATGAGATAGGTGCCGTCCGGATTGACGGTCGTCTCGGACAGGGCCCAGTCGACCCATTTGTCGAGCACGGCCTTGGCCTGGGCGTCACCCGACTCGTGGTAGTACTCGGCGACGCGCTCCATGGACCACGCCTGGAAGCCGAACCACTGGTTGGAGGGCGGGTCGTGGTAGACGGGCTTCTCGTCGTAGTACATGCCGTGGAACGTCGGCGTACCGGCCGGCGGCTGCGCGTAGCTGCCCTTCCAGCTGTTGGTCGCGCCGCCGGCGATGGCACCCTCGTCGGACTGGAGCCACTGGTAGAAGTCCAGCTGCCGGTCCAGGCTCTTGGCCCAGTCCTGCTGGCCCGTGGCCGACTTGGGCTTGAGGTCGGCGACCGAGCTCAGGGCGTACGCCGCCATCGGGTTCTGGTATCCGCCGTGGGCGTGGCTGGACCCGATGCGCCAGGACCAGCCCGCCGAGGTGTCGGTGGCCCCTCCCCAGGCGTAGTACCAGGACATCAGGTAGTGCGCGCTGTCCTTGCCGCTGCCCGCGGGGCAGGTGGTCGGGCCGACGCAGTTGCCGACCTTCTTGAAGTACTTGTCGAACATGGAGTAGCGCAGGTAGTCGCCCATCTTCGCCGCCTTGCCGACGGTGGCCGCCACCTCGCTCGACTTGCCCTGCTCCTCGGCCCAGATGTCGGCCCAGTAGGCGGCCTGCACGGCACGGGCGTCCGCGTCCGGGGCGTTGGTGAACTTCCACTGCTTGGCGTACGAGGCGTCTCCGGTGAACAGGTCCAGGTAGCCGTTGTCGCCGCCGTACGCGAAGTTGTCGCAGGTCGGGTGGGTGACGGTCTCCCAGACGGACTCCTGCGATCCGCGCTGGAAGGTGTTGATGTAGGACGGTCCGGTGTCGGTGGGGCCGGCCGCGCACTTCCCGGGCGAGTTGCCGAATCCGTAGACGTTGTCGACGTCCTGGATCCAGTGCATGCCGTAGATGTCGTCGGTGCCGTACGCGCTCTTCAGCTCGGCCGCGATCGGGTCGGAGCCGGAAGCCGCGGATCCGTCGAGCACCGCCGGGTACTCGTTCGGCGTGTCGTGCTCGGGCGCGTAGGTTGCGGGCTTCGAGGCGTTGTAGAAGGAGTTCGTGGACTGGTCGGCGTGCGTGGGGATCATGTACTTCTCCATGGTGTCCCACGCACCGTTGAACTTCGTCCAGTCCCCGGTGATCTTCCCGTACATCGCCTGCAGCCAGATCAGGTAGCTGTACGCCTCCGACGTCGTCTCGTGCCCGTGGTCGGGGGCCTCGACGATCAGCGTCTCCACGGAGTGGTAGGGGATGCCCTCCGAGGAGAAGTAGCCGTTCGCCGGGTCGGTGATCTTCCCGTACAGGTCGAGGAAGCGGGCGTCGTACTCCTTCGCCGCCGCCAGCTGGGTGACGGTGACCTCGGCCTTGCCGTGGCCGGGCGCCGTCACGGTGAACGTCGCGGCCCCGGTGCCGGAGGCATCGGCCGAGACGGTCACCTTCTGGGCCGTGGACCAGTTCGACGGGGTGAAGGTGAGGCTCGCCCCGGCGCTGACGCTCAGTCCGGAGTTGCCCGCGGACCGCGCCACCGTGACGGTGACGTTCGCCGTCGGCCTGGTGGACAGCTTCACGTCAAACGTTCCCGACTTGCCCTGCTGGACGCCCAGTTGGGCCGGTGTCGCGACGACGGCGGGGCCGGCGGCGATGGTGATGCCCGCCGGGGTGGACTCCGCGGAGGCACCGAGGCTGTCGTACGCCCTGGCGTACACGGAGTGGCTGCCGGCGGCGAGGCCCTGGGCGCTGTACGTGTAGGGGGAGGTGGTGTCGGTGCCGAGCAGTGTCGTGTTGTCGTAGAACTCGACCTTGCTGATCCCCGCTCCGTCCGCGGCCGCCGCGGTGGCGGCCAGGGGGACCGGGTCTCCGGCGGAGAAGACGGCGCCCGCCGCCGGAGAGGTGAGTACGGTGATCGGCGGCTGGTGCGCGCCCGCGCAGACCGTGCCGTTGACGGCGAAGGCGGTGGGAGCGGCGTTGGTGCCGCTGTAGGAGAACTGCGCGCCCGTCGTCACCGCGGCCCCGGCGGCGATGGTGCCGTTCCAGGCCGCGTTCTTGACGGTGACGTTCTTTCCGGACTGGGACCAGGTGCCGTTCCAGCCGTTGGTGAGCTGCTGGTTGCCCGCGTAGGCGTAGGTCAGGGTCCAGCCGTCGATCGCGGCGGAGCCCCGGTTGGTGACGGTGAGTTCGGTGCTGAATCCCGAACCCCAGTCATTGGCCTTCTGGTCGACGCTGCACTGCACGGCGGCGGCCTGGGCGGGGGTGCCGGCCGCGGCGGTCATACCCAGGGGGAGGGCGAACGCGGCCACGAACGCTGTCCACAACCGTCTGGATCCGGCTCCGGTTCGGCCGGGTCTTTTCGGTAACCAAGTTCTTCGTGCGGTTCCCGTCGGCATGCGCGGGTACCTCCTCGCGGCTCGGCGTACATGGGGGTGTGCGGGGCTGTGCACAAGCCTTGAACCAGTGGGAGCGCTCCCAGCATGGGGACGGGGAAAATCGGAGTCAAGAGACGTGAAGAGTCGAATTATTTCGATAGCAAGAGATGGGAACGGGTGTGTTGACCGACACCACTTGACGCTCTAACGTCAAGCCTCACCAGTGGGAGCGGTTCCACCAGTCGACGTGCCGTAGGGGGCACGCCCGGTCTGTCAGGAGTCGCTCATGCGACATCTCCGCACTTATCGCACCTGCTCAGACTGCTCCTCGGAGCAGCGCTCACCACGGTCGGCCTCGCCGCCGTTCCCGTGGTGCCGGCCTCCGGATCCGCCCCGTATGCACGGTGGAGCAACAGCACCTCGCATCAGTGGGACCGCGGCTTCCAGAGGTCCGTCACGCTCGCCGGCCCGGGTTCCGCTACCGGTGGCCGGAGCCTCGGATCCGCTCTGCCCGGGGAACGGACGGTGGCTCAGGGCGAAACGCCCTGCGGTCGCCGCCGGGCAGGGCCGTGTCCGCGGCAGGCGAAGGCTGGAACGGGACGCCCGCGAACGGTGCGGACGTCTCCGCCGGCCTCCTGACGTACGGAGCTGGTGCGTGTTCGGTGCGGGCTCCCCCTCCGGTGCGTTCTCGCTCAACGGCACGCTCTGCAACGCGGATCCGGTAGCCGGATCCGACCGGCCCCACTGATCGCAAGCCGCACGACCCGGCGGGCCGTCCCGCCGGAGCACGGCACCTCCATCACACCGATGTCCGTGCGAACGAAAGACCGCTGGGTCTCTACGTTCGCTACGGTCCCCGCCGAAGTCCCCCTCGTCACAGACGGGTTCGGCAAGAACACCTGCGCGTCCACGGCTTCAGACGCCGGGTCACGCGGAGGTTCGGGCGACCACGGACCTATCACCCACGGCGGACCTGGAACACCTGGGACAGCTCTACAGGCCCGCCCACGACCAGCGACTACGACGCTATCCCCACCCGTACGGAATCGGGCCGCGCCATCCGCGCGCCCTCGACAGCTGAGGAAACGGAATTCGTATGAGCCGCACGAGCCGCACCACCCTGCGCCGATCCCGAACGGCACTCATCGCGGCGGGAGCACTCGTCGCCGCAGCCGCGGGCTCCGCCGTCGCGGCGGCACCGTTCGGAGCCTCCGCCGCCGCAGCGGCCGGTTGCACCGTCGATTACAAGATCCAGAACCAGTGGAACGGCGGTCTCACGGCCGCGGTGAGCGTCACCAACACGGGTGCGGCGATATCGAGCTGGCAGCTGGAGTGGTCCTTCGGCGGAAGCGAGCAGGTAAGCCAGGGCTGGAACGCCACCGTTACCCAGAGCGGCAAGGCCGTCACCGCGAAGAACGCCTCGTACAACGGCTCTCTCGCCTCGGGGGCCTCCGCCTCCTTCGGCTTCAACGCGACGGGCAACGGTCAGAGCGCCGTTCCCGCGACCTTCAAGCTGAACGGCGTCACCTGCAACGGCGACACGCCGGGACCGACCGACCCGCCGGACCCGACGGACCCGCCCACCGGCGACCGTGTCAACAACCCGTACGAGGGTGCCGACGTCTATGTGAACCCGGAGTGGCAGGCGAAGGCCGCCGCGGAGCCGGGCGGCAGCCGCATCGCCGGCCAGCCGACGGGTGTCTGGCTGGACCGCATCGCCGCGATCGAGGGCGCCAACGGCGGCATGGGACTGCGCGACCACCTGGACGAGGCCCTGACCCAGAAGGGCTCCGGCGAGCTCGTCGTCCAACTCGTCATCTACAACCTGCCGGGGCGTGACTGTGCGGCCCTCGCCTCCAACGGCGAGCTCGGCCCCACGGAGATCGGCCGCTACAAGACGGAGTACATCGACCCGATCGCGGCGATACTCGCCGACGCGAAGTACGCGGGGCTGCGCATCGTCACCACGGTCGAGATCGACTCGCTGCCCAACCTCGTCACCAACACCGGCAGCCGTGCCACCGCCACTCCTGCCTGTGACGTGATGAAGGCCAACGGCAACTACGTCAAGGGCGTCGGCTACGCGCTCAACAAGCTCGCTGACGCGCCCAACGTCTACAACTACGTCGACGCGGGGCACCACGGCTGGATCGGCTGGGACGACAACTTCGGCCCGTCGGCGGACACGTTCCACGCCGCCGCGACCGCCGAGGGCGCGACCGTCAACGACGTGCACGGCTTCATCACCAACACGGCCAACTACGGCGCGCTGACGGAGGACCACTTCTCCATCAGCGACTCCGTCAACGGGACGTCCGTCCGCCAGTCCAAGTGGGTCGACTGGAACCGCTACACGGACGAGCAGTCGTTCGCCCAGGCATTCCGCAACGAGCTCGTCTCGGTCGGCTTCAACTCCGGCATCGGCATGCTGATCGACACCTCGCGCAACGGCTGGGGCGGCACGCAGCGGCCGGCCGGACCGGGTGCTACCACCAGCGTCGACACCTACGTGGACGGGGGCCGATACGACCGCCGCATCCACCTGGGCAACTGGTGCAACCAGTCCGGAGCCGGTCTGGGCGAACGGCCGCAGGCCGCCCCCGCCGCCGGGATCGACGCGTACGTCTGGATGAAGCCGCCGGGGGAGTCGGACGGTTCCAGCAAGGCGATCCCGAACGACGAGGGCAAGGGATTCGACCGGATGTGCGACCCCACGTACACGGGTAACGCACGGAACGGCAACAACCTCTCCGGAGCGCTGCCCAACGCTCCGGTCTCCGGCCACTGGTTCTCCGCCCAGTTCCAGGAGCTCATGAAGAACGCCCACCCGGCGCTCTAGTCTCACCGTCGGCCGGCTCCGGGCGCTCCCCCGTCCGGGCCCGGCCGACGACCGCGCCACCGGTCGAACAGAGCGCGTCCGCGAGCCACCGGCGCGGACGCGCTACGGCGCGTCGCGGCCCCATACTTGCTGGACGTGCGTCCTGATGGGGACTTGGCGGCGGATGCGGACTCGGCGGCCGAGGCCGACCTGCCGCCTGATCCGGCCTTGCTTTCCGTCCCGGTCTTTCCCGCCCGCACGGCCTTCGTGCCGGCCCGGGCCTTTCGCGCGACCTCGGTCCTGACGGTGGTCCGCGCCGCCCCCCTCTTCGCCGCGGGCGGGGTCTTCGCCGGCTCCGCCACGGGCGGCTCGTCCGTCAGGGTGTGGTAGCGGTGGCTGATCCGTCGGCCGACCAGCGCGTATCCCAGCAGCGCACCGCTCGTATTGAGGATCACGTCGTCGATGTCGAAGGCCCGTCCCGCGACGAGCGCGCCCTGCGCGAGCTCGACGACCGACATGACCAGCACGGTCAGCAGGACCATCCTGATCATCCGCAGCCTGCGCGGCACCATGATCGGCAGCAGTACGCCGAACGGGGCGCCGAGCAGCAGATTCCCGCCCGCCTGCTTGCACGCGGCCAGGAAGGTGTAGTCCTCGGCGTACTGCCGCAAGGACCGCCCCGGCCGCAGATTGGAGGTCACGAGGTCCTCCGACGCGGGTGACGGGGTCAGCGTGATCCTGGCCAGGACGACCGAGAACGCCACGAGCCCCAGAAACGCGACAGTCAACGCCGCCGCGCGGAGCACACGACGGCCCAGTCTTCTGCGCCGTGCACTACGATCCGCCTCTGCAGTCATGGCGGAACGGATGCCCCCAACCCCGGCGGCCACACCCCGCGGCCGAATGCGACGATGTGCGCATGAGCGCACAGAGCAAGGACGAGCTGCTGGCCGAGGCCGTACGGCTGCGCGAGGAGGGCCATCCCGAACAGGCCCGGGAACGCCTGCTCGCCCTCACCGCGACGTTTCCCGACGCGGTGGACGTGGCCTACCAGACGGCGTGGGTCCACGATGTGCTCGGCCTGGAAGCCGAGGCGGTCCCGTACTACGAGCGCTGCCTGCAGGGTGGCGGCCTCTGCGAGGAGGACCGCCGGGGGGCGTTGCTCGGGCTCGGCAGCACCTACCGGGTACTGGGAAGGTTCGGGCAGGCGGTCGAGACGCTGCGCCTGGGGGTGGCGGAATTCCCCGACGACGGCGCGCTGCGGACGTTCCTCTCGATGGCACTGTTCAACACCGGCGAGCACCACGAGGCCATGCGGATCCTGCTCAACCTGGTCGCGGCGACGAGCGACAGCCCGCACGTCCAGCGGTACCGGCCCGCCATCGAGTACTACGCCACGGATCTGACCCGGATCATGTGAGGGATGCCGTCAGCGGGGTCCGGCCCCGTGAATGATTCAGGCCACGGGGTAGTACGACCGGGAAGAAGGAAGCCCCGGCCGGATCGGGGGAATCCAGCCGGGGCGGCTTGTGCGCGGGGTGAAGGGCGGTCGCCGCCGCACGGGTTCCACCCGCTCACTCCGACGTATAGATGAACGATAAACCACCGCCGGTCGTTCCCGGGAATCGACCCCCGGCGATGTGACTCACACCACCACGACCAGGGACGATACGAAGCTCACCCGCCCCGGTCGAGGGCTGCCGCCCGGCCCGCCGGAGCCGCACCGACATGCCACCGGTCTCGCTCAGCGCACCTCACGGAACAGCACGTGACCGCCCCATGCCGGGTCGTACTTCCGCAGCTCCAGCCGGTCGGGGTCGTTGCGGCGGTTCTTGCGCGTGACGTAGGTATGGCCGGTTCCGGCGGTCGACCGGAGCAGGACGACGGGCCTGGTCTCACTGCGTGCCACGGGGCCTCCAGAGGGTTGCTCCCCACTGCTCTCGATGGCAATGGGTGTCGTTTTCACTCTGCCGATGACAACGCGGTCCGGCGCGTGGTCATTCCCGACCCGGCGACAAGATCTCCATGCCAGGCATGGACATCGACGCGACGAGGCTCGCATCCGATGCCTGGATGTAACCCTTCGAACCGGCGACTGACGTACATCACTCCTGACTTCGAACACCGAAGCGGTCAGAGGTTCCGACACCGGGCGCACCCCGCCGACCCACCGGGCCACCGCCCGGCGCGGATGCCCTGATCCCGGCCGGGTGCGCCGCCCAGGAGCCGCACGCGCGGGCGCGCAACGGCCCCCTCGCGCCGGATGACTTGCGTCAACTCCCCCAAAGGCGCGAGGGTGTTCGGCGGACCTCCGCTTCACACGGCCGACGGCATATGCCGGAAGCAACAACGTATCGAGTGTTGCCGAATCCCTTACGGGCTCCCGCGGCCTGTGCAACAGTCGTGTTCGGTCCACCCCCACGAACCGACCGTGCCGCGCCTGTATCGGAGTACGAGATGCCGTCCCATCAGTTTGCGGACCGCCCCGCCCCACAGCCGCCCGAGCGAGATGCCGTCGACGCGTTGATCAACCGGACCCGGCGGCTGCGCGGAGACGTGGACGCCGTGCGGCGTGACACCACGGTCATCGACGAGGACGACCCCCAGCTGCGGTGGCAGCGAGCGCTCTGCGAGCTGGCGGTCCATCAGCTCGATGACCTCGGCGAGCATCTCGGGCAGCTCCGGGACGGCATCCCGGCCCAGCCGGCCGCCGATCCCGCCCCGGAGGCCACCCGGCGGGCGCCGGCCGGCCCGCCCGCGGCGGGCTCCCTCCTCAGCAAGGTCGGCACGGCCGAGTGGAATCTGCTCACCGACGAGGTCACCTGGTCCGACGAGCTGTACCGGATCTTCGGCCGGTCGCGGGAGGCGGGCGGCCTGTCGCTGGACGATCTGCCGTCCGTACTCCTCGGTGAGGACCAGCCCCTGCTGACGTCGATGGTGACGGACTGCCTGGTGGACGGTCGGCCGATAGACGGGGAGTTCCGCATCCTGCTGCCCGACGGCACCATGCGGACGCTGCACATGATGGGCGAGCCCGTGCTCGACTCGGACGGCTGCACCGCCTCCATGTGGGCGGTCCTGCGCGATGTCAGCAGACTCCGGCGCGGCCAGCACATCGTGGGCAGGACCCGGGACTCGCTGCGGCACCGGGAATGCATGGCGCAGGCCGAGCACCGGGTGGCGGTGGAGCTGCAGGAGGCGGTTCTGCCGGCATGGCGCGGCTCGCTGCCCTTACCCGGCCGAGGGGCGGGCGGACTGGATGTCGCCGCCCACTACCTGCCGTCCGGATCCAGCGACCTGATCGGCGGCGACTGGTACGACGCGCTGCGGCTGCCGGACGGCCGGACGATGCTCACCGTCGGAGACCTGACCGGCCACGGGATCCCGGCCACCTCGGCCATGGCGATGCTGCTCGGCGCACTCCGGGGTCTGGCCGTGGCCGGCATCGAGCCGGGTGCCGTGATGGGTCATCTGAACCAGCTGATCGAATGTTCGGCGCAACCCGCCCTCGGCAGCGCGGTGTGCTGCCGCTTCGATCCGGCGACCGGGACGCTCGCCTGGGCACAGGCGGGACACCCCGCGCCGCTACTGTTCCGCAACGGGTCGGGGCGCCCTCTTCCCGCACCGGACGGTGTGCTGCTGGGTGCGGCGTCCGGGGTCGCTTACGAGCAGGACCAGGTGGCTCTGCTGCCCGGCGATGTGCTGATGCTGCACACGGACGGACTGACACGGCGGAGCAGCCGGAGTGCCGGACCTGAGGGACCGGAGGCGCTCCTGGGGCTGGCACCGCGATTCGCACAGGCCCGCACCGCGCAGGACTGTGTCCGCACGGTCGTCGAGGAGTTCGGTGCGAACGAACGGCTGGACGACGCGTGCGTGCTGGTGGCCCGGGTCGGGGCATGAGGTGTCGCCGGACCACGTTGCCCGGGATACTGACGAGCGGGAGCGGTACGCGATACGCCCCGTGACGGGGCTCGGCCTCAGACCTGGGAGCCTCGCGACTTCTTGCCGAACGCGACCTGCGGCAGCGCCAGTTCGATGTCGTGGCGCAGGTCCTTGATCTTCGCGTACCCCGCGAACTGGCCGGTGAGCCGGTACATCTCGCGCAGCCTGTCCCAGGTGCGGTGCGACGAGGTCTCGCCCATCGACACCAGGGCGAGACGTGCGTAGCGGTCCGCCTGCTCGGGGTCGTCGGCGATGAAGCATGCCGAGGCCAGCGAAATGTAATCGAAGATCTTGGAGCGCTGGCGGCCGTTCATCCGCAGGTCGAGGGCCCGCTTCGCATGGCGCTGGGCGGTGGTCGCGGCCGACGGATCGTGCTCGGCCAGGGTGCGGAAGGCCAGCGCCTGCATGCCGTGCATGTCCGCCTCGTCGAACATCTGCATCCAGCTCGGTGGGGGCACGTCGCCCTTGTCCGAGACGAACAGGTCCTCGGCCTCGCCGAGGGTGCGCCGCATGGCCTGCCCGCGGCCCATCGACGCCTGTGCCCAGGCCTCGATGGTGTGGAGCATCGCCCGCGTACGCGGCAGGGTCTCCTCCCCGGAACCGGACTTCGCGAGCTTCATCAGGTCCAGTGCGTCGTCCGGCCGGCCCAGGTGGACCATCTGGCGTGCCGCACGGGAGAGTGCCTCACCGGCGCGCGGACGGTCGCCGCCTTCGCGCGCCGCGTGTGCCGCGATGACGAAGTACTTCTGGGCGGTGGGTTCGAGGCCGACGTCGTGGGACATCCAGCCCGCGAGGACCGCGAGATTGGCCGCGACGCCCCAGAGGCGGCGCTGCAGGTGGTCGGGGTGCCGGTAGGCGAGCATGCCGCCCACCTCGTTGAGCTGGCCCACGACGGCCTTGCGCTGGAGTCCGCCGCCCCGGGAGGCGTCCCAGGCCCGGAACACCTCGACCGAGTGCTCCAGGGCCTCGATCTCCTCGGATCCGATGGGCGCGGCCTCATACCGGTCGAAGCCGGCGTTGTCGGCGTACAGGGGGTCGTTGAGGGTTACGGTCCGGGCCGCCGGAGCGGGCTCGGAGTGCAGCCAGTCGTGCATGGCGCCGGTGAGTGCTGAGCCAGCGGTGAGCGCGGCGCCCGCGCCCACCAAGCCGCGTCGGTTGAGCATGAGGTCCATTCCCGTGAATTCGGTGAGGACCGCTGCCGTCCGTTCGGGCGCCCACGGCAATCCGTCGGGATTCTTCTCCGTCCCGGTTTCCCGCCGTTTCCCCACACGCCCGCGCCGGCCGAACCCAAGGTCCTCGATGGTCACGACACGGCCGAGCCGCTCGGTGAACAGAGCCGCCAGCACTTCGGGCACGGGATCGCGGGGGGACTCCCCCATGTCGATCCAGCGCCGGACCCGCGAGGTGTCGGTGGCGAGTTGGAGATGGCCCATGGCCGCCGCCTGCCTGTTCACCATTCTCGCGAGTTCGCCCTTGGACCAGCCGGCCAGGCCGAACAGGTCGGAAAGACGGGTGTTGGGTTCTCCGGTCACTTCAAGCCCCCAGGTTCTCGGCTGACTTGACACTAACCTCCTGTCAGATGCTGAGCGACTATTCGCCAGGGTTCGCCAGGGTCCGCCAGATGGTCTGCCACCCGCAGGCAGGTGTCAGGTAGGAAAGCGCCACCCCGCCCGGCAGCCCTCGGTACTCCCCAGGGTGCCGAACGGCCGCCGGCCGGGTTGGCGCACGCAACTTGTCGGCGCACGAAGGGATCTGTACCGCCCATGTACACAGCATCGTCCTCCGTGTCCGCCCCGCCCCGGCCGCTCCGTCCCATGGGGGCGGGCGGCGGGCCGTATCTCGACCCCCGCGCCGCTTCGCCGACGGCGGGCCCGGGTCGGACCCGGCGGGCGGCGGGGCCGGGCACCCAACCGCTGAGCGGCAGACTCGACCTGTCCGGCCCCCAGGGCGCGCAGTTGAGGATGGCGATCGCCTCCGTGCACCGCATCTGTCCTGAGTTCAACCCGGTACAGGTGCTGCGTCGCAGCGGGCGTTCCGTCCTCATCGTCGGCACGACCGGCCGCGCCACCGCGGTGGCCAAGTGCTTACTGGACCACTCCCCCGCGTGGACGGAGCGGTTCCGGCACGAAATAGCTGCATACCGCGCCTTCGTCAGGCACCGCCCGCCGGTTCGGGTCCCCCGGCTCATCGCCGCGGACCCGGAGAACTGCACACTGGTGATCGAGCGGATGCCCGGCAGGGTCGCGGCACTGACGAGGCATCCGGCCGAGGCGCCGCCGCGTGCGGATATCCGGGCGGCCCTCGGTGCGGTCAGCCGGATCAACGCCTGGCGCCCCCCGGCCGGTCTGTTCGACGCCCCACTGGACTACGCCTCGCGGATCGCCCGCTACCACGAGTTGGGGTTGTTCACCGACCGCGACCTGGGTGACCTGCAGAAGCTGCTGCACGGTCTGGCCCACGCGGGCGGCCGGCAGGGCATGGGCCAGTTCTGCCACGGCGACGCCCTGCTCTCCAACATCCTGCTGCCGCCGACCGGCCCCGTGCTGGTCGACTGGGAGCACGCGGGCTGGTACCTCCCGGGCTACGACCTGGCCACCATGTGGGCGGTGCTCGGTGACGCGCCGACGGCGCGGCGCCAGATCAGCCAGCTGGCACAGTCCAAGGGTGCGGCCTCGCGCGACGCGTTCCTGGTCAATCTGATGCTCGTCCTGACCCGGGAGATCCGTACGTACGAGACGGCTGTACAGCGGGCGATGCGGGAAGGCGCGCCCTCCGGAAGCGGCCAGGCCCGGCAGGGCGTGCTCTCCTCCAGCGAGGAACAGCGGCTGCTGCTGCGCAGGCTGCACGACGACTGCGCGATGGCCCGGCGTGCGGTGCGCGCCGCCGTGGGAACGCGCTGACCGCTGCGACCTGACCGACGGGGGATGCGCGCTGCGGGACCGGTGCCGACACACGGGTCCCGCAGTGCGCCGTAAACGGGTCGCATCAGGCCCGGCCCGGGTTCAGGAGCCGACGCGCACCACGTCCACGTCGGACGTCTTCACGAAGGCGATCCGGTGTCCGATCTGGACCGTCACATACTTCTCGGCCCCCCGGAAATACGTGTGGTCGTACGGCTTGGACGCGTCGATCGTCGGTGCGTAATAGTACCCGGTGGGCGCCTCGCCGCCACCGGGGAAGGCCTGCCCTGCCTTAATGGTGTACACCAGCGGGCTGCCCACGGTGGGCTTCACGAAGTCCGCGGGGTACTCCTCCTTGCCGGGGTACGCCACTCCGTACACCGGTACGTCGTCCCTGCCCGCCTTCGGCCGTACGACGTAGCCGGACGTCGGGACGGTGACGTGGGTCCGGGCCGGGGTGCGGAACCATGCCTTCTGCCCGTACCACCAGATCGCCGTCCAGCCCGGCGCCCGGTCCGCGACGACGGCCTGCTGGGTGGCGCTGATCTTGCTGCCCCAGTCGGCGGCGCAGTTGGTGCCCGGCGAACCGTCCGGGTGGAGCCCGGGGTCGGAGAAGAGGGGTGCGCCGGCGGACGGCCCGGTGTGCAAGGGCACCGCACTGCTTCCCTGGAGCGGCAGGTCGACGCCCTTCTCGCAGTCACGGAAAGCCTGTTCGTTCTTCGCGAAGTCGGGGCCGACCGTGACGAGTTCGCTGCTCCGTGGGGCGCTGGGTGCGGTGGGCCTGCCGAGCAGGGCCATGAAGCGGTTCCAGTCCCAGTAGGGTCCCGGGTCCCAGTGCATGTTCTTCGTCCCGGCGGCGCCGGTCGGTGGGACGCCGTCGTGTCCGAGGATGTGCTGCCGGTCGAGCGGGATGTCGTACTTCGCCGCCAGGTGGCGTACGAGTCCGGCCGTGGACCGGTACATCTCGGGGGTGTACCACTTGGCGCCCTCGGCCGCGACACCCTCCTGCTCGATGCCGATGGAGTGCGTGTTGAGGTACCAGTTGCCCGCCTGCCAGGCGACGTCCTTGTTCTTCACCATCTGGGTGACGTGGCCGTCGGAGGAACGCACCACGTAGTGGGCGGAGCTCTGGCTGAGCGGGTTCTGGAAGATCTTCAGGGTGGTGTCGTAGTCGACCTCGGTGTCGTGCAGGACGATGAATCCGATCGCGTTGGTGCCCGGCCGGTCGGCGGTGTCGTAGTTGCCGTACGTCTCCCTGTCGGCCGGATCCCCGGTCTGCCGGTAGGCCGCGGGGACCCAGTCGCATTCCAGGTTCCTGGGGCACTCCGGGCGTACGGTGCCG
The DNA here is from genome assembly GCF_042717325.1 of Streptomyces sp. NPDC058637. Lineage (NCBI taxonomy): Bacteria > Bacillati > Actinomycetota > Actinomycetes > Kitasatosporales > Streptomycetaceae > Streptomyces > Streptomyces sp. NPDC058637. Next base: position 33,776 of record NZ_JBHXRD010000038.1, read on the forward strand.
GCGTCGGCGTGCGCGGCCGGGGTGAGCAGCGCGAGGCTCAGCGCCCCCGCGGTGGTCAGTGCGAGCGCGGTCCTGGTCCTCTGCTTGGACGTCATGGCAACCCTTCCTGGGCCGGGCGTACCGGGGCCGTTCCTGGGGTGATCTCAGCGTTCGTCGTCGGCGGACACTCTGTGACGCGAGTTGATGGTGAGTCAATAGTGCAGCGTGAAGCGGGACCTGAGCTTGTGTGACTATTTCGCGCGGTGCGTGCCCCGGATGGCCGAAGGGTAGTGCTGGCGCCGACAGGAAAGGTTCGCGCGGACCGCGCGGAGTTCTCGGAAAGGCCGGACGTACTCATGGCACAGCCCTTCTCACTGCCGGATTTCTATGTGCCGTATCCGGCACGCCTGAGCCCTCATCTGGAGGTGGCCCGCGGCCATACCCGGGAGTGGGCGCGCGGGATGGGGATGCTGGAGGGATCCGGCATCTGGGAGGAGAAGGACCTGGAGGCCCACGACTACGCGCTGTTGTGCGCGTACACCCATCCCGACTGCTCGGCCGAGGTCCTCTCCTTGGTGACCGACTGGTACGTGTGGGTCTTCTTCTTCGACGACCACTTCCTGGAGCTGTTCAAACGCACCCCGGACCGCGAGGGCGGCAAACGGTATCTGGACCGGTTGCCCGCCTTCATGCCGATGGAGCGGGGTGCGGCTACGCCGGAGCCCACGAATCCCGTCGAGGCGGGTCTGGCCGATCTCTGGGCGCGGACCGTGCCGGGCATGTCCGATGCCTGGCGGGCGAGGTTCGCGGAGTCCACGGAGAATCTGCTCAACGAGTCCCTGTGGGAGCTCTCGAACATCAACGAGGGCCGGATCGCCAACCCCGTCGAGTACATCGAGATGCGGCGCAAGGTGGGCGGTGCGCCGTGGTCGGCGGGGCTGGTGGAGTTCGCGGCGGCCGCTGAGGTGCCGGCGTCGCTGGCCGACGCGCGTGCGCTGAGGGTGCTGCGGGACGCGTTCTCCGACGGGGTACACCTGCGCAACGACCTGTTCTCGTACCAGCGGGAGGTAGAGGACGAGGGCGAGAACAGCAACGGGGTGCTCGTCCTGGAGACGTTCCTGCGCTGTTCCACCCAGGAGGCGGCCGAGGCGGTCAACGATCTGCTGACCTCGCGCCTCCAGCAGTTCGAGAACACCGCTCTGACGGAGCTCGGGCCGCTCTGCGCGGAGAAGGGGCTCACCCCCGACGAGACGCTGTCCGTCCTCGCGTACGTCAAGGGGCTGCAGGACTGGCAGTCGGGCGGCCATGAGTGGCACATGCGTTCCAGCCGCTACATGAACGGCGGTGGCGCGGGTGAGAGCGTGCCCGGCTTCGGCATGGCCGCCGCTTCGCTCCGCTTCACGCCGCGTGCGGAGTCCGCCCGGCTGCGCAGCCACACGCATGTGCCCTACCGGCATGTCGGCCCGTCCCTGCTGCCCGACTTCGACATGCCGTTCACCACGACGCTGAGCCCGCACCTGGACGGGGCCCGGGTGCGGATCGTGGACTGGTCGCGCCGGATGGGGCTGCTGGAGGCGCAGCCGGGTGTGCCGGGTTCGCACATCTGGGACGAGGAGCGGCTCGTCGCGACGGATCTGCCGCTCTGCGCGGCGGGGTTGCAGCCCGATGCCACACCGGACGAGCTGGATCTGTCCTCGGGGTGGCTGACCTGGGGGACGTACGGCGACGACTGGTTCCCGGTGGTGCACGGCCGGACGCGTGACCTGGCCGGGGCGCGGCTGGCCAACGAGCGGCTGTCGCTGTTCATGCCGCTGGACGGCGCGCCCGTGCCGGATCCGGTCAACGCGCTGGAGCGAGGTCTGGCCGACCTCTGGGAGCGGACCGCCGGACCGATGGACGGGAGTGCGCGGCGTGCCTTCCGTGAGGCGGTGGAGTCGATGACCGCGAGCTGGCTCTGGGAGCTGGCGAACCAGGCGCAGAACCGGATCCCGGATCCGGTGGACTACATGGAGATGCGCCGGGCGACGTTCGGTTCGGATCTGACGATGAGCCTGTGCCGGCTGGGACACGGCAGGAAGGTGCCGGACGCGGTCTACCGCAGCGGTCCGCTGCGGTCCCTGGAGAACGCGGCGGCGGACTACGCCTGTCTGCTCAACGACCTGTTCTCGTACCAGAAGGAGATCGAGTACGAGGGCGAGGTGCACAACGGCGTCCTGGTAGTGCAGAACTTCTTCGGGGTGGACTATCCGACGGGAGTGTCGATCGTGGACGATCTGATGAACTCACGGATGCGCCAGTTCCAGCACGTCGCCGAACAGGAACTCCCGGTGATGTACGACGACTTCGGTTTGGACGCGGAGGCGCGGGAGATCCTGGCGGGCTATGTCGTGGAGCTCCAGCACTGGATGGCGGGCATCCTGATCTGGCACCGGGACTGCCGGCGTTACCGCGAGGAGGATCTGCGGCGGGGCACGGGAACCCCGTGGCACCTCAGCGGTCCCACGGGGTTCGGTACGTCGGCGGCGAAGGTGACACAGCTGCTGGCCACACAGGGACGTTTCAGCCTTGCTGGAACAGCTCGGCCGGAAGTGGCTTCAGCAGTGCGTACAGATCGTCGGTGATGGGGCGGTCCCAGCTTGCGATGGTGACGAGCACGCCGTCGCTCCTGTCGAACTGAACGCAGGAGATACGGCTCTCGGAGAGCTTGACGCGGCGCACGATCAGCAGGCTGTCACCCTGCATGACGGGCATGTCCTCGGTGCCGGTCACCTCGACCGGTTCGTCGTTCTCGAGTGCGAGGAGGAGCTGTGCGACCTCGAAGGGGACCTGGCCCTCCTCGGTCTCTCGGGCCGGCGAGCCCTCCGGCAGATTGCCGATGATCATCGCGGGGCCGCGGCCGCCGAACAGGTCGTACCGCAGGAAGACGCCCTGGCAGCTTCCGTCGGGTGCGGGGAGGAGACCGGCGCCGAGGTTGCCGGGCCAGTCCCCCGGGTCCATGGCCAGGACGTCGAAGTCCGGGCCCGCGGGTGTGGCGGCGCTACGGCGGCGGAGGAAGGACATGGGGCCATGTTACGTGTCCCGGCTCACGTTGCTGAGCCGGGCGCCCCTCGGACCTGCCGCGCGGATCACGCCGGGCGTGCGGGCGCCGGAGGCCGGCCGGTCTCCGCGGCCAGCGCTTCCAGCACCTCGACGGCCTCGGCCGCCCGCGCGTACGGGACGAACAGGTGGTCGTGGTGGTATCCGGCGACCACGTTGCAGCTCACCCCGGCGTCGGTGAGGGCCAGGGCGACCGCGGCCATGAGCCCGACGGCGTCCAGGGCGGAGTGCACACGCAGCGTGATCCAGCCGGCCACGAAGTCGTACGCCAGGCCGGCCGCCACCGCGTCCGCCTCGGGGAGTACGAGCGTCAGCCCCTCGCGCTCGGCGACGGTGGCCACGGGGGTGACCCCGGTGGGCATCCCCCCGTCCGGGACGGTCGTGAAGACGTAGCGGCCGGGGTTCAGATCCGGTCGCATGCTCCGCAGCAGTGTTCGAAGATCTCGCTCGCCCGTCATGGACACCACGCTACGGCTGTCCGCGCCCTCGACGTCGGACGAGACCGCCCGCGCCCCCGCGCCGGTCGCCCTGATGCGGGGCGCGGCGGGGCGAGTAAGCCATTCAGGCACGCCATGTATCCATACGCTCACCTTGCGTGGCAGTGGGGGTTCATCGCCCATAGCTTCGGCTCATGAGAAGAAAACACATCAAATGCCTGGTGGGTGTCACCGTCACCGCTGCCACAGCCCTGGGTTCGGCCACGGTGCCCACCGCCGCCGCCGGGCACGCCGACCACGTGGTGCGTCCGGGCGCTTCCATCCAGAGCGCCGTGAACGCCGCGAGCCCCGGCGACACGATCGTCGTCCTGCCCGGCACCTATCGCGAGAGCGTCCTGATCAAGACGCCGGGCCTGACCCTGCGGGGCATCGGGGACGGAACGGTGATCCGGCCGGCCGCGACCACCACGAGGGCCGCCAACGCCTGCGCCACGGGGGGCAACGGCATCTGCGTCATCGGCACCAAGGGCCACACCGTCGACGGCGTCGGCATCCACTCGCTGACCGTCTCCGGATTCAAGAAGAGCGGCATCTGGGCCTCCTGGACCGACGGACTCACGGTCCGCCAGGTGACCGCCGTGAAGAACGGCACCTGGGGCATCGCCCAGGAGCGGTCGACCCGTGCCGCCTTCCTGCGCAACACCGCCACCGGCAACGGCGACGCGGGCGTCTTCGTCGCCAACTCGGTCAGCGAGGAGGGCGGGGCCACCGACACCCGGGGGACGGAGATCCGGGAGAACACCCTGAGCGGGAACCGCATCGGCGTCACCGCCCGGCGGGTCAGGAACCTCGTGATCGACAGCAACCGCATCACCGCCAACTGCAGCGGTGTCTTCGTCGTGGGTGACGAGTCCAAGCCGGCGGCCGGTGCCATGACGATCAGCGGCAACCGGATCGTGAGGAACAACAAGTTCTGCGCGGCGACGCCGCGGCTGTCGGCCATCCAGGGCTCGGGCATCGTCCTCACGGGCAGCGAGCGCACGGTCGTACGTTCCAACGTCGTCCGGGACAACGTGGGTGCCACCCCGCTCTCCGGCGGCATCCTGCTGTTCAAGAGCTTCGTGGGTGCCCTCAACACCGACAACAGCGTCACGCGGAACCTCGTGCAGGGCAACAAGCCGGCCGACCTGGCCAACCGTGACACCGCTGGGAAGGGCAACACCTTCGTCAGCAACACGTGCGGGACATCTGTACCGGCCGGGATGTGTGCCGAGTAACGGCGGCACCACCGCACCAGGAGAAACGAGACGGTATGACCACTGTCAGTCCCACCCCCGAGACCACGCCCGTCACCTCTTCCCTCACCGTCCCCTCGGCGCCCGCCGCCTCCGCCCCCGCCTCCCAGGCCCCGCCACCGGCCATGCGGCTGCGGGAGCTCGCGTTCGGGGCGGCCTGCGCCGCTGCCGTCCGTGCGGCTGCCAGGCTGGGCGTCGCCGACGCGCTCGGCACGACACCCGCCACGGCTGCCGAGCTCGCCCTGGTCGTGAACACCGAGCCCGTACCGCTGCGGCGGCTGCTGCGGGCCCTGAGCTGCTACGGGATCTTCAGCGAGACCGAGGACGGGAAGTTCGTCCACACGGAGATGTCCCGGCTGCTGCGCGAGGACGACCCGAACAGCCTTCGGTCCATCTCCCTGTGGTGCACGGAGCCCTGGACCTGGGAGGTCTGGCCGCGCCTCGACGACGCGGTGCGCTCCGGCCGGAGCGTCTTCCCGGAGACCTTCGGCAAGGGCTTCTTCGACTACCTCCACCAGGACGCGGGCGAGTCCGCCCAGATCTTCAACCGGGCCATGACGACGTCCAGTGTGCAGTCCGCGCGGGACGTGGCCGAACTCCTCGACCTGACCGGGGTGTCCTCGGTCGCGGACATCGGTGGCGGCCAGGGGCACGTGCTCGCGAGTCTGCTGGAGAAGCACCCCTCGGTCCACGGCACGCTCCTGGACCTGCCGGGTGTCGTGGCACGCGCGGACGCCAGGCTGCGGGACGGCGGTGAACTGGCCGGCCGCGTACGGATCGTGCCCGGGGACTGCCGTGAGGACATCCCGGTCGACGTGGACCTCTACATCATCAAGAACATCCTCGAGTGGGACGACGAGAGCACCCGCAGGACGCTGCGCAACGTGGTCGCCGCGGCCCGTCCGGGCGCCCGTGTCGTGATCATCGAGAACCTCGTCGACGACACCCCGTCGATGCGGTTCACCACCGCCATGGACCTGCTGCTCCTCCTCAACGTGGGCGGCGCGAAGCACACCAGGGAGAGCCTGGTCGGCCGGCTGTCCGAGGCCGGTCTGCGAATCGGCGAGATCCACCCGGTCAACGCGTATCTGCACGCGTTCGAGTGCGTCGTACCGGACTGACGTCCCGGGCTCACCACGCGATCGCCCCGGGTCCGGCACGAAGGTGCCGGACCCGGGGCGATCGTCCGCGTGTCAGGCGCCGTCGCGCTGCCACCGGTAGAACTGCTGGGCCATCGCGTCCTTCGGACCGCGCCAGGTCTGCGGGTCGTAGGGGCTCACGAAGGCGGTGAGCCGTTCGCTGACGGCCTTGAACTCCGGGTGCTCCGTCACCTTGGCGATCTCCGGGCCCGGCGGGCGGTCGGACTCGATCAGGTGCAGGTAGACGTCTCCGAACTGGAACAGCGTGCGCCTGTTGACCCCCACGAGGTGGGGGAGCTCGGTGTCGTCGGAGGCCGCGAAGAGCTCGGCGATGTCCGGGGCGGACTCGGGTGCCATCCGGGCGACGATCAGTGCGTGGTGCATCTGGCTGCCTTTCGGGGCATCAGTTGGCCGGGACCGAGGCGGAGCGGCGCTCGCGGTCGCGCTGCTCGATCTTGTCGCGGATGAGTTCCAGCTGGACGCGGGAGTTGCGGTTGATGTTGTCGGTCATCCACGCGTCGTCGACCGGCGCGTCGGGCCGCATCGCGAAGTCCTGGCGCCAGTGCATCTTCGTGCCGCCCGGGACCTCGGTGTACTCCCACCGGATGTCCATGTGCTGGAACGGTCCGGGCTCGACCCGGCGGGCGCTCACGGTGCGGGCCGGGCGGTCGGTGGTGCGCTCCGAGACCCAGCTCCAGACCTTGCCGTTGTCGTCCGGGTGCATGGTGAGCCGGAAGGTCGTCTTCTGGCCCTCCCGCTTGATCACCTCGACGGACGCGTACTCGCTGAACAGCTGCGGCCAGTGCTCCAGGTCGTTCGTCATGTCCCAGACGAGGTCGAGCGGGGCGGCGATGGTGATCTCGTTCTCCGTGTGTCCGGGCACGTCAGGCTCCTGTCACGAGGGTGTTGTTGACGAGGTCGAGGAACTCGCCGGGGGTCTTGCAGCGGTCGGCGTCGGCCGGCAGCGGGCGGCCGAACCGGTTCTCCAGCACGGCCACGATGCCGAGCAGGCCGAGCGAGTCGAGGCCGTACTCGTCGAAGGCCGAGCCGGGACGGCTCTCCATCGCCAGCGGGTCGACGGTGAGGCCCGCGCCGTTCTTCATCAGCGCGGCCAGTTCTGCGTACGTCAGTTGAGCGGTCATGAGGAACTGCTCCTTCTCACAGAGGGGTGTCGGTGGGGCGCCGCAGGACCAGGGCCGCGTTCGAACCCATGAGGCCCCGGCTGAGCACGAGCGCCGTCCGCAGTTCCGCGGGGCGCGCACGGCCCGTGACCACGTCGATGTCGTGGCACACCTCGAAGACGTTGGGCGTCGGCGGGATCAGGCCGTGCTCCATCGCGAGCACCGCGGCGGACGTGTCCAGCACGGGGGCCCCGCAGTAGGCGCGGCCGATGCCGGTCTTGGGCGCGGTGACCGGTACGCGCCGCCCGTGCGCGCCGAGGGCGTCGGCGATGGCCAGTGCCTCGGCCCGGTCGGCGGCGGGAACGCCGAGGGCGTCCGCGAAGACCACGTCGATCTCCTCCGGCGCGCAGCCGGCCTCGGCCAGCGCTCCCTCGATGGCGTGGGCCAGTCCTTCGCGGGACTGCTCCCACCGGGACGCGCCGGTGAAGGTGGCGCAGTGGCCGGCCAGTTCGGCGCGGACCCGTGCCCCGCGCCGGCGGGCCGCCGTCTCCTCCTCGACCACGAGCATCGCGCCGCCCTCGGCGGGCACGAATCCGCAGGCGTCGGAGGTGAACGGACGGTAGGCGCGGGTGGGCTCGTCGCAGACGCTGAGGTCCTCGTAGCCGAGCTGGCAGACGACCGAGTACGGCGCCAGGGGCGCCTCCGCGGCGCCGACGACCACGGCGTCCGTGCCGCGCCGGATGGATCGCGCGGCGTGCATGAGCGCGTCCAGGCCGCCGGCTTCGTCGCTGGCCACTACGGCACAGGGTCCCTTGAAGCCACCGCGGATCGAGATCTGGCCGGTGCTGGCCGCGTAGAACCAGGCGATGGACTGGTACGGCCCGACGTAGCGGGAGCCCTGTCCCCACAGCCGTTGCAGTTCGCGCTGGCCGAATTCACCGCCGCCCGAACCCGCGGCGGTGACCACGCCGACGCTGAACGGGGCGTCCTCGTAGTCGGCGCGGCCGAGCCGTGCGTCGTCCAGTGCGAGGTCGGCGGCGGCCATCGCGTAGTGCGTGAAGCGGTCGGTCTGGACGAGGTAGCGCTCCTCGACGAACTCGACCGGGTCGAAGTCCCTGACCTCGCCCGCGACACGCAGCGGAAGGTTCTCACAGCCTTCGCGGGAGACCAGGTCGAGGACGCTGACGCCTTCCTGCGTCTGCTTCCAGAAGGCGCCGGCGCCGGTCCCGTTGGGGGCGACGACACCGATCCCCGTAACGACGGATCGCCGGTGTGTCCGGGTGTTCATGGGGTCCTCCCGCCTGGTCGGGTCAGGGCGACGGCCGACTGGAATCCGCCGAACCCGCTGCCCACCGAAAGCACGCTGCGCAGCTTCAGGGGCCGTGCGGTGCGCGGCACGTAGTCGAGGTCGCACTCGGGGTCCGCGGTCTCGTAGTTGGCCGTCGGGGGCACCGTCTGGTGCCGAAGGGCCAGGACGCACGCGGCGATCTCGATCGCTCCGATGGCGCCGAGCGAGTGGCCGACCATGGACTTGATGGAGCTCATCGGCACCTTGTACGCGTGTGCGCCCAGGGCCCGTTTCACCGCCGCCGTCTCGTGCCGGTCGTTCTGCTTGGTGCCCGAACCGTGCGCGTTGACGTAGTCGACCTGCGAGCCGTCGATCCGGCCGTGTGCGAGGGCCGTGTTGATGGCCTCGGCCATCTCCAGCCCTTCGCAGGTCAGCCCGGTCATGTGGTAGGCGTTGCCGAAGGTGGCGTAGCCCGATATCTCGCAGTGGACGGTGGCGCCGCGGGCGCGGGCGTGTTCGAGCTCCTCGAGTACGAGGACGGCTCCGCCCTCCCCCATGACGAACCCGTCCCTGCGGGCGTCGAACGGCCTGGAGGCGTGCTCCGGGTCGTCGTTGTTCGCCGAGGTCGCCTTGATCGCGTCGAAGCACGCCACCGTGATGGGGGTGATCGGCGTGTCGGACGCGCCGGCGACGCAGACGTCGACCCTGCCGTCCTCGATGGAGTGGAAGGCGTAGCCGATCGCGTCGAGGCCGGAGGTGCAGCCGGTGGACACGGTCTGTACGGGCCCGTGGGCGCCGACCTCCTCGGCCACGGCCGAGGCGAGGGTGCTGGGCGAGAAGGCCCGTTCCAGATGGGCACCCGCGGGCCGGTGGTCGACGTCCCAGCGCGCACCGCTGCCGCTGACGGCGACGTAGTCCTTCTCCAGGCGGGTGGTGCCGCCGACCGCGGTGCCGAGGGACACCCCGATGCGCCAGGGGTCCTCCTTCTCGAGGTCGAGCCCGGCGTCGCCGAGCGCCTCCCTGGCAGCCACCAGGGCGAACTGGACGTACCGGTCCGAGCGTGCGATCAGGTCGTCGTCGAGGCCGTGGGCCACGGGGTCGAAGTCGCACTCGGCGGCGATGCGCGAGCGGAACGCCGCCGGGTCGAAGAGGGTGATGCCGCGTGTCGCGGTGCGGCCGTTGGAGAGCAGGTCCCAGAACGCCGGGGCTCCGATCCCGCCGGGCGCGACGACACCGACTCCGGTGACCGCCACACGTCGAGTCATGACGCGGCCCCCGTTCGTTCTGGCGGTGCGTATCCGTCGCTGGGGTCCGCGCCTTCCGTGACCTCGGTGTCGACGTGGCCGAGCTCGGGGCGCGGGGCGAGCGGGCCGAGGTGGAAGACCATGCGCGCGTCCACGTCACCCACGTTGCGGAAGCGGTGGCGGACGTGCGGGGGGATCAGCAGGCCCTGGTCGGGCCGCATCGGGTGCGGTTCACCGTCCAGGTCCACCTCGAGGAGTCCGTCCACGACGTACACGAATTCCTCCGAGTACGGGTGGTAGTGCTCGCCGATGCGCTCTCCGGGACGGACGATGGCCAGCCCCATGAAACCGCTGGTGGCACCCACCGCCGTCGGTGTGAGCATGGCGCGCAGGTCGCCTCCGCGCCTGCGGTTGGGCTGTGTTTCGCTGAGGTCCACGATGCGGGGCCGGTGCGTGGTCATGACTGCTCTCCTCCAGGCGCGTGGTGCGGTGTGACGGCATCGCGGGGCGGTCCCCTCCGGTGCCGGTGACTCGGTTCAGGACTCGGCGGCCCGACGGTCGGTGATGAGGCTCATCTCGGCCTGCGCGAGGAAACGCGCGGCCTCCGCGTCCGTGGTGGGCAGGCCGTTCGCACCGCCGTCGAGGAGCCGGCCGAGCATGGCGGCCTTGCGGTCGCCGCCGATGCCGAGCGCCTGCGTGGGCTGGGCGTCGAACGGGCCGCTCACTTCGAGGAGCCGCACCACGATGTCGTCGCGCTGGAAGATGGTGCTGCTCTCGATGGGGCTCGCGACGTCGTCCGCGACCTCCTCGTCCTGGCCGGCGAGCAGCCGGGCCAGCGCCATGCCACAGCCTTCCTTGGCCTGGTAGAACAGCGCGTGCCGCTGGACGTCCGCGGCGGCGTGACGGCCGGCCTTCACGTGGTGGACCGTCGGGAGCGCGGCCCGGGTGAAGAACATCCGGGCCGAGTCGGGGTCGCTGAGGTCGCGGTCCTGCTCCAGGTACGGGTTGATGGCCTCCTCGACGGCCCTGACCTCGGGCTGACGGGAGACGTGGCGCAGTGCCGCCATCAGGTCGCCCTCGACCTCCACCGCCCGTACGACACGGTTGCCGTGCACGAAGAGCGAGGTACGGCACAGCCGGGTGTTCTCGTCGACGCGCGCCTGCGGGGAGTCGTAGTCGGCGAGGATCTTCGCGACCATCTCCTCCGTGCCGGGCTTCACCGTGAAGGTGAGCGCGTGGCGTACCACGCCGTCGCCCAGACGCGGGGCGGCCTGGAGGCCGCCCTTGGCGGGCCCGGGGGTCCGCTGCTCGAAGGCGACACCGGTCTCGCGCAGGACGCTGAAGCGGAGGGAGCGGGTGTCGCGTACGCAGCTGTGCAGCGGCTGCACCGTCGCGACGTGCTCCTCGCTGTTCACCCAGGCGAGGAAGGGCGGGGCACTCTCCCACTCGCTGGTGATGAGCCACTGCGAGGGGTTCTCGATGGACTGGCACAGCTGGTCGCTGATGTGTCCGGGGATCGAGGCCACCTGGTTGCGCATGTGCTCGTACGCCTCGAGGAACTGGTTCTGGGCGCCGTCGTGCAGGTCCAGCAGCAGTATGACCCGGAGCCTCGAACCGTCGAAGGCGGACTGAGATATCCGTTCCGAGAGGGTTGTCATCTTTCGCTCTCCTTCGAGACGGTGCGGCGGCCACGTCGGCGGGCCGTCCTCATCCGTCGGTTTCGGTGGAAGCGCAGCAGGTCCCTGTCCGCTGACGCGTGACATCCGCCCCCGCATCGCGAGTTCGCTCCCGCGACTGATCGTGGAACGCTGGTACGGGCGGCGCGAGATTTATGAACCGTTCAGGTGAGGCGATGACCGAAGCCTCCGTGCGAGGGCATGGACACTGCATCCGTCCTGCGTCCGAGCTGGAGCAACTGATGAACGAGAACGTCGAGCACCGCGTACCTGTCCTCATCGTGGGCGGCTCCCTGGTGGGCCTGTCCGCCTCCCTCTTCCTGAGCCGACTCGGCGTCCGCCACCTGCTGGTCGAGAAACACGCGAGTACCTCGACCCATCCGCGCGGGCGCGGCAACAACGTCCGCACGATGGAGTTGTTCCGTGCCGCGGGCGCGGAGCGGCGGATCCGGGAGGCCGCCTCGGTGCTGGCGGACAATCACGGGATCCTCCAGGCGGGCTCGCTCACGGGCGACGACCAGGAGTGGCTGTTCAAGGAGATCGACCCGGGCGGCGGGCTCGCCCGCTTCAGTCCGAGCGGCTGGTGCCTGTGCAGCCAGAACGACCTGGAGCCCGTGCTGGTCCGCCAGGCCCGTGCCGAGGGCAGTGAGCTGCGGTTCTCCGCCGAGCTGCTCACCTTCGAGCAGGACGCGGACGAGGTGAGGGCCGTGGTGAAGGACCGGGAGACCGGGGAGCACACCAGGGTGCGCGCGGACTACATGGTGGCGGCCGACGGCCCGCGCAGCCCGATCCGGGAGCAGCTGCGGATCGGCCGGTCGGGGCCCGGTGACCTGTTCCACAACGTGAGCATCACCTTCCGGTCCCGGCGGCTCGCCTCGGTGGTGGGTGACCGGCGCTTCATCGTCTGCTATCTGACGAACCCCGACGCGGACGGGGCGCTGCTGCCGGTGGACAACGAGGAGCGGTGGGTGTTCCACGCGCCGTGGCAGCCCGGCCGGGGCGAGACGCTGGAGGACTTCACCGACGAGCGGTGCGCGGAGCACATCCGCAGGGCTGTCGGGGATCCCGGTCTGGATGTCGAGATCACGGGCAAGGCCCCGTGGCACGCCGCGGAGCGGGTGGCCGAGCGGTACGGGGCGGGCCGGGTGTTCCTGGCCGGCGACTCGGCCCACGAGATGTCCCCCACCGGGGCGTTCGGCTCGAACACCGGTATTCAGGACGCTCACAACCTGGCGTGGAAGCTGGCCGCGGTGCTCGACGGCTCGGCGGGACCCGCGCTCCTGGAGACGTACGAGGCGGAGCGGCTGCCGGTGGCGCAGGCCACGAGCGCGCGTGCGTCGGCCCGGTCGGGGGAGCACAGCCACCCGGGTTACGCCGGGTCCCCCGGGCCGGGAGGCGGGCGCAAGGGCGGCATGCTCACCGTCGCGCTCGGCTACCGCTATGTGCGGGGGGCGGTGGTCGGTGCCGATCCCGCACTGCCGGTGGTGCCCGAGGGCATGGGGCTGTCGGGTGAACCCGGCACCCGCGCGCCGCACATGTGGGTCGGCCTGGACGGGAAGCGCGTGTCGACGCTGGATCTGTACGAGAGGTCGTTCGTGCTGCTGTGCGATGCCGGGCACCCGGAGTGGCGTGCGGCGGCGGCCCAGGTGGCGGAGCGCCTGACGGTCCGTCTGGACGCCTTCGCGATCGGTTCGGAGCCGGGTGCCGATCTGGAGCCCGCGGACGGCGCGGACTGGGCCGCGGCCCACGGCACGAGCCCGGAGGGTGCCGTGCTCGTGCGCCCCGACGGTTTCGTGGCCTGGCGGTCCGAGGGTGCGGTGGTGGACACCGAGGCGGCTCTGCACGAGGTGCTGACGGCGCTGCTCCACCGCGGTTGACGGCACCCGGCACCTCGTCCGGCGTGTTCACCTCGTGCCTTCACCCCACGCCGAACGCCTTCAGTGCGGCGAGGAACGCGTCCGGGTCGTCGCCGCGCACGAGGTGGCCGGCGTCGGCGCGGACGTACTGCCCGCCGGGTGTGTGGCGGGCCATCCACGCCGGTTGCTCCTGATCGAGGTGGCTGCGGGCCCCGCCGACGACGAGCGTGGGTGCGGTGATCTCGCCCGGTCGTTCCCGTGCCGCCGGGTCGGGGGCGTGATGGGGCGGGTGCTCGGGGTGACGAGGGTGAGGGTGCGCAGTCGTTGAAAGGGCATCGCGGCGTGGAGCGCGGCCGGGCTGCGGGACGCAAGTGGCCGAGCAGATCGATCTGTTGGAGGCCGAGGTGTACGCGCGGGGCCTCGACGTTCGTCGACGAGCCGGTCGCAGCGGCACGTCGACGGGTCGTCCGGGGCCGCGGAGGCCCCCGGTGCCGCGCAGATCGAGGAGGACCGACCGATGGGTGCGGGACAGTCCGCCGAGGTCGCCGAGGTAGCGGGCCGCCCGCATCGGGCCGCCGGGCAGACAGATCAGCGGCCGGCCCTCGCCCGCCAGGTGGTAGGCCAGTTCGGTCCCGTCGTATGTGCGGAAGGTCGGCATGCCTGCCATCCAGACAGGGCGGTCGGCCGGGTGCGGCGCGTACGCCCCGGGCGATCAGCGGGGTGCGGTGTCCTGGAGCAGCCGGGCGGCCGCCTCTCCGGCCCGGTGGGCGGGGTCGGGTGTTCCGGAGATGGCCGCGGTGACGATCGCGCCCTCGGCGAGCAGTACGTACGCGGCGGCCGACGCCTCGGGCCCTCCGGCGGCCACGACCAGTCCGGTGACGTAGGTGCTGAAAGCCTCCTTGTGGCGGCGGGCCACGTCGGCGACGGAGGGGTCGACCGCGCCGAGTTCGCCGAAGGCGTTGACGAAGGCGCAGCCGCGGAAGCCCGGCTCGGAGAACCACTGGTGGAGCCAGTCGTAGACGGCGAGGAGCCTGTCCCGGGGTGCGGGGCGGCTGTCGACGTACGCGGCCAGCCGAGCGCGCCAGCGGGTGTCGCGCGCTTCCAGGCAGGCGCGGACGAGTGCCGACTTGGAGGGAAAGAGCCCGTACAGGCGTTTGAGCGAAAGGCCTGAGGCGGCGCGGATCTCGTCCATGCCGACCGCCTGGACCCCGCGCTCGTAGAACAGGTCCTCCGCGGCGTCGAGCGCCGCGAACCGTGCCTGGGCGAGGTCCATCGGGGGCTCCCTTGCGTGAGAACGTTCGTTCTCCTAGAGTACGGCAGCGTACGAGGAGAACGTACGTTCTCAGCTGGCGCCGGAGGAGACACCATGACCGCACAGCCCCTCATCCCGCCGTTCACGCGGAGGTCCGCAGTCCAGAAGGTGCGTCGAGCCGAGGACGCCTGGAACACCCGCGACCCGGAGAAGGTCGCACTCGCCTACACACCGGATTCCCGCTGGCGCAACCGCGCCGAGTGGGTCACCGGCGGGAAGGAGATCGTCGCCTTCCTCACGCGCAAGTGGGCCCGGGAGCTGGACTACCGTCTCGTCAAGGAACTGTGGGCGCACGACGGTGACCGGATCGCCGTGCGCTTCGCCTACGAGTGGCACGACGGTTCGGGGCAGTGGTTCCGCTCGTACGGCAACGAGAACTGGGAGTTCGACGGCGGCGGGCTCATGCGCGCGAGGCACGCGTCCATCAACGACCTGCCGATCACGGAGTCCGACCGGCGCTTTCGCTGGCCGCTGGGCCGGCGGCCCGACGATCACCCGGGACTCACCGATCTGGGCCTCTGACCAGCCTCTTCTCCTGGGGGACGTCGCCCCTCTTGCCAGGGCGCCGCACATCCTGAATTACTGCTCCCAGGAAGATCGACCGAATGATCGGTCGTCCGCCCCGGCGAGAGGATCACGCGCATGACGGCTCTGCTGGACCCGGCCGAGCGGCTCGGCCGCGACGAGCTGGAGGCGCTGCAGCTGGAACGGCTCCGGGGCACCCTGCGGCACGCGTACGACAACGTCGGTTTCTACCGGGCGGCCTTCGACGGGGCCGGTCTGCGGCCCGAGGACTGCCGTACGCTCGCCGATCTCGCCCTCTTCCCCTTCACCGTCAAGGCCGACCTGCGCGACAACTACCCCTTCGGGATGTTCGCCGTGCCCGAGGACCGGGTACGGCGCCTCCACGCGTCCAGCGGGACGACCGGCCTGCCGACGGTGGTCGGATACACCGAACGCGATCTGGACACCTGGGCGGACGTCGTCGCCCGGTCGATCAGGGCGGCGGGCGGCCGGCCGGGCCACAAGGTGCATGTGGCGTACGGGTACGGACTGTTCACCGGTGGTCTGGGGGCGCACTACGGGGCGGAACGCCTGGGCTGCACCGTCATTCCCGCGTCCGGCGGCATGACGGCACGGCAGGTGCGGCTGATCCAGGACTTCGGGCCCGAGATCATCATGATCACGCCCTCGTACATGCTGACGCTGCTGGACGAGTTCGAACGCCAGGGCGTCGATCCGCGTACGACCTCCCTGAAGGTCGGCATCTTCGGCGCCGAGCCGTGGACCGAGGAGATGCGCGGCGAGATCGAGGACCGGTTCGCGATCGACGCGGTCGACATATACGGGCTGTCCGAGGTGATGGGTCCCGGTGTCGCGCAGGAGTGCGTCGAGACCAAGGACGGTCTGCACATCTGGGAGGACCACTTCTATCCGGAGGTCGTCGACCCGTTCACCGGCGCGGTGCTGCCGGACGGCGCGGAGGGTGAGCTGGTCTTCACCTCGCTCACCAAGGAGGCCATGCCGGTGATCCGCTACCGGACCCGGGACCTGACGCGGCTGCTGCCCGGTACGGCACGGGTGTTCCGGCGGATGGAGAAGGTGACCGGGCGGAGCGACGACATGGTGATCCTGCGGGGGGTGAATCTCTTCCCGACCCAGATCGAGGAGATCGTGCTGCGCACCCCGGGCGTGGCGCCGCACTTCCAGCTGCGGCTGACCAGGCAGGGGCGCATGGACGCGCTGACCGTGCGGGCCGAGGCGCGGGCCGGTGCCACCCCGGACGAGCGGGCGGCCGCCGCGCGGCTGATCGCGGCGGCCGTGAAGGACGGGGTCGGGGTGACGGTCGGGGTCGAGATCGTGGATCCGGAGACGCTGGAGCGGTCGGTCGGCAAGATCAGGCGGATCGTCGATCTCAGGGACGCCGGCTGAGGACCGCGCGGCCCTCATGAGCTCAACGTGAGCGTGAGCCCGTGAGGGTCGCGAAGACGACGACGTTGCCCTGGTAGCCGGACTTCCTGGTGAAGGCGCCGCCGCAGGTGATCACCCTGAGCTCGGGCCGGACGGAGGCACCGTAGACCTTCTTGTCGGGGAACCTCTCCTTGTCGTAGACCTCGACGGCGTAGACGGTGAACACGGCGGTGCTCAGGTCGGCCCGGCTGATCTCGATGGTGGCGCCCTTGCGTACGGTCCCCAGCCGGTAGAAGACGCCGGGACCCATGCGGGTGTCGACGTGCCCGGCCGTGACGGCGGTGCCCACGGAGCCGGGGACGGTTCCGCCGGCGTACCAGCCCGCGAGGACCGGGTTGTTGTCGGGCGGTGGCCGCAGGGCTCCCGCCGCGTCGAGGGCGAGCTTCATCAGGGGTGCGTCCACCCCGAGGGACGGGACCCGCAGCCGGACCGGTTCCGACCGTGGCAGCGGCCGTACGGCGGTCGGGGTGGCACCGCGGGTGAGGGCCGTTCGGGCGGGGGCCGGTGTCGCCATGGGTGTGGCCGGCGCGGGACGTGTCGGTACGGGGCGCAGGGGCGCGGGGCGTACGGGTGGCCGGGGCGCGAGCGCCGGTGGTACTGGGTCGGCGCGCAGGTAGCCGGGCGGCACGGGGGCGGGGCTGACCGGCGCCAGGTAGGCGAGGGCGCTCGCGGGGGCCGGGGACGAGTCGCCGGGCGGCGCGGCCGTGTCCGGCGAGCCGCCCGCGGCGGGGGGTGCGGGAGCCGGGGCGGACCGGGCGGCCGGCGGCTGCGGCGGGTTCCCGTCACGTGTTCCGCTGATCACCAGGGCGGTGCCCGCCACCAGGGCCCAGACGAGGTGTCTGACGGCTGGGAACGCCTGCGGTGAGGTGCTGGTCCTGCGCCCGGATTCCATCGCGTGTGCCTCTGCTTCGCCGCGGGTGGGTGGGGAGTCCGCGGGCCCCGGACCGGTGTGGCGTCCGGGGCCCGCGCGACAGGGCTCGTACGGTTCGGGTCAGTCGCCGACGGCTGCCGTCCGGCGCCGCATCCTCACCACTCCCCCGGCCGCGGCTCCGGCGAGCAGGACGCTTCCCGCCGTCAGTTGGATGCCCTGGTCCGTGGGGACGCCGAAGCCGGCGTCCACGGCGCCGGTCGGGGCGCGGCCGACGATCTCGTACGTGTCGGTGAGCTTGATCCGAGGCGGGCACTTCACGGTCACCGTGTCGGTGCCCGGTGCGGTTCCTGCCGGGATCTCGAACACACCGACGAGTACGCCCGGGCGTTCGCCCGCGAAGAGGTGGAAGTCCCCTGCGGCCTCCGAGACGCCCTTGCCGTAGATCTCCTTGCCGCAGGCTCTGGTGCTGACGGTGACCCGCGTGCCCGGCGACGCCTTCCCCGGGCGGATGTGAATGCCCTGTCCGCCGGCGGGGGCGTCCGCCGCGACCGTCGCCCGGGCCGAGGGGGTGTCCACCGCCTCCGCGGCCGGGACCGAGGAGGCGTCCGCCGCCACCGCGGCCGGGGCCGGGAGGGCGAGGGCTGCGACGGCCAGACAGATACCCGCACCGATGCGTGTGTTGCGCATGAGGATCCTCCAACGGGAGCAGGGTCCGGCCTGTCTGCGCGGCGCCTCTGCTGTGCTCCGCTCCCGAGGCAACCCACAGCTCGTCACCTCCGCAACAGGACGCGTGGACCCCGGCTTCACCCGCCCAGGCGCAGGAATCCCACCCCCGGTGATCGTTTGCGCAGGTCACCCGAGCGGGGTCGGGGCCCGAGGAACGATCAGCTGCCCGGCGGCGAACGGGCTAAGAGACCGGCCGGACACTCGCTGCGGCGGGAGCCCGGCCGTCAGGAACGCGGCGGGGAGAACCGGTCCCGCAGCTCCCTCTTGAGGATCTTGCCGCTGGCGTTGCGGGGCAGTTCGTCCACGAACAGGACCTTCTTCGGAGCCTTGAAGTGGGCCAGCTTCTCGCGGGCGTGCTCGATCAGTTCGTGTTCCGTCGCCTCGCCACGGAGGACGACGATCGCGGTGACGGCCTCGATCCAACGGTCGTCCGGCAGTCCCACGACCGCCGTCTCGGCCACCGCGGGGTGGGTGTAGAGAGCATCCTCCACCTGGCGTGAGGCCACGAGTACGCCCCCGGAGTTGATGACGTCCTTCACCCGGTCGACGACCGTGAGGTAGCCCTCGGGATCGCGTACGGCGAGGTCGCCGGAGTGGAACCAGCCGTCGCGGAACGCCTCCGCGCTCTCCTCCGGCTTGCCCCAGTAGCCCTGGCACAGCTGCGGGGAGCGGTAGACCACCTCGCCGGCCGTCCCGTCGGGCACCTCCTTGCCGTGCTCGTCGACCACCCTCGCCTCGACGAAGAGCACGGGACGGCCGCAGGACTCCATCCGCCCTTCGTGCTCGTCGGGGCCGAGGACGGTGGCGAGCGGGCCGATCTCGCTCTGCCCGAAGCAGTTGTAGAAGGCCAGTCCGGGCAGCCGGGCACGGAGTCGTTCCAGTACGGGCACCGGCATGATCGACGCGCCGTAGTACGCCTTGCGCAGGCCGCCGAGCTCGCGGGTCGCGAAGTCCGGGTGGTTGGCGAGACCGATCCAGACGGTGGGCGGGGCGAACAGGCTGTCCGCCTGCCCGGACTCGACAAGGTCGAAGATCCGGCCCGCGTCCGGGGCGTCGAGGATGGTGTTCTCGGCGCCCACGGCGAGGTAGGGCAGCAGGAACACGTGCATCTGCGCGGAGTGGTAGAGCGGCAGCGTGTGGACGGGCCGGTCGGTGGCGCGCAGGTCGAGGGCGGTGATGGCGCTGACGTACTCGTGGACCAGGGCGCCGTGGGTCATCATCGCGCCCTTGGGCTGGGCGGTGGTGCCGGAGGTGTAGAGCAGCTGGACCAGGTCGTCGGCGCCGGTCTCGTGTACGGGGGTGAAGGGGCGCGGGGTGTCCAGTTCGCCGAGGAGCGAGTCCGGTGCGTCCCGCAGGGCACGTGTGGTGTGTCCGGCGGGGACGCGCGGGGCCAGGTCGGGATCGGTGAGGACGAGGGAGCTGCCGGACTGGCGCAGGATGTACGCCAGGTCGTCACCGGTGAGGTTCTGATTGACCGGTACGTGCACGAGTCCGGCCCGGGCGCAGGCCAGGTAGGCGATCAGGTACACGTCGGAGTTGTGGGCGTAGGAGGCGACCCGGTCCCCGGGGCGCAGTCCGTGGGCGCCGGTCAGGACGGCGGCGGCCGTGCCGACCGCCTCGTCCAGCGCGGCGTAGGTCCAGGACCGGCCTTGGTACCGCACGGCGGTGCGGGCGGGGTCGCGCCGTGCGCTGCGCGCCACGACACCGTCGACTGTGCTGCTGCGTACACCTGTCATGGCGTGATCCTGGGCGGCCCGGGGGCCGGGGGTCAAGGGTCGGGCGTCCGGCACGGGGCTGACGGGCGCCGGGGACGGACCGTCACCGGGAGGTGCGGCCGCGGATGCCAGGGGCCCCAGCAGGCTTCAGAAGGGTTCAAGGGGCTTCAGGCTTCAGGAGGCTTCAAGGGCTGATCGCCAGGAAGGCGAACGCGGCGAAGATCGCCAGGTGCACCCCGCCCTGGAGCAGCGTGGCACGCCCGGGTACGACGGTCAGGGCGCCCACCACGACGGTCAGCGCGAGCAACACCATGTGGGGTGGCGCCGAGGTCGAGGTGCAGGGGTCCGTCCAGCCAGATCGAGGTGAGCGCGATCGCCGGGATCGTGTAGCCGATGCCGGCCATCGCCGAGCCGAGGGCCAGGTTGAGGCTGGTCTGCACCCGTCCGCGGCGGGCGGCCCGTACGGCGGCGAGGGTCTCCGGCAGGAGGACGAGCAGGGCGATGACGACGCCGACCACGGACTGCGGGATCCCGGCGGCCTCGACCCCCGATTCGACGGTCGGCAACACGGCCTCGGCGTCCCCGACGACCGCGACGAGCGCCACCAGGAGCATGACCAGGCTGAGGGTGGTCGCCCCGCGTCCCGGCAGGGCGGCCGGGACGTCCTCCTCACGCGGTCTGCCGTCCTGGGTGAGCGGCAGGAAGTACTCGCGGTGCCGCACGGTCTGTACGGCGACGAACAGACCGTGGAGCAGGAGGGAGGCGACGGCGGCGAAGCCGAGCTGGGCCGGGGAGAACTCGGGGCCGGGCTTTCCGATGGTGGAGGTGGGAAGGACCAGGCTGAGGGTGGCGAGTGTCGTCACCGTCGCCATGGCCGCGCCGGGGCCCTCCGCGTTGAAGACGGCGACCCGGCCGCGTAGGCGCCGGCCATGAGGGAGAGGCCGACGATGCCGTTGCAGGTGATCATGACGGCGGCGAAGACGGTGTCGCGGGCGAGCGTGGACGCCTTGGGGCCGCCGTCCACCGTCAGGGTGACGATCAGGGCCACTTCGATGACGGTGACCGCGACCGCGAGGATCAGCGAGCCGTAGGGGTCGCCGGCCCGGTGGGCGATCACCTCCGCGTGGTGGACGGCTGCGAGCACCGCGCCCGCGAGGCGGAGCGCGACGACCGCGACCGCGAACGGGGAGAGGTCGCGTCCCCAGCTGAACACGAGGGCGAGCCGCCGCGATCACCGGCACCGCGTCGGTCCGGCGGGTGAGGGCACGGACCGCCGCGCTCGCGTTCATGGGACTCAGGGTGCCGGCGGGAGGCGGGAGTCGCGCGGTGGGAGGCGGATGTCCACGGCGGTCGTCCACGACGGTGGTCCGCCGTGCCGCACGCTCCTCGCCGTCGCACCGGCCGGGGGTGGGTGTCCCGCCGCGCGTCAGTTTGCTGATGTGGCGTCAGATTCTTTGTTCCGTCAGAGACGTACGGGGCGGCGGAGGTGACAGTAATCTCTGCTTCGGCAGGAAGTTTCATCATCGGACGAGATTTCGGAAGTTACTTTCGCGCTGGTGCTTTCGACATGAAGGGGAAGGGGTTCCGGATGGCCGGGGACGTGTCGGACCGGGGAATGAGCCGTCGGAGGATGGGCGGCGGGATACTGGCGCTGGGCGGAGCACTCGCCCTCGCGCCGATCCCCTTCGCGGGAGCGGCGGGAACGGCGGTCGGCGCCGGGCAGGACGCGGCGGGCACGGGAGCGGGAACCGGGACGGGTATGGGACCAGGGTCGGGCAGACCCACGCTGCGCCGGGGCTCCGCCGCGCGCGCCGGGCTGCTGGAGGAACCGCTCGGCCGCCTCGTGTCCGACGCGGAGAAGTACCTCGCCGACTCGCCCGCCCACCCCTGGTACGCGGGCGCGGTGCTGCTCGCCGGGCGCGGCGGCACCGTGGCCCTGCACCGGCCGATCGGCAAGGCGGTGCGGTACGCGGCCTACGACGAGAAGACCGACACGGGGGTGGAGTTCCCCGCGGACCAGCAGATCGCGATGGCCGAGGACACGGTCTTCGACCTGGCCTCGGTGTCGAAGTTGTTCACCTCGATCCTGGCCGTGCAGCAGATCGAACGGGGCACGCTGGAGCTGGAGGCGGCGGTCGCCTCGTACCTGCCGGACTTCGCGGGCGGCGGCAAGCAGGACATCACGATCCGTCAGCTGCTCACCCACACCTCGGGCTTCCGGTCCTGGATCCCGCTGTACAAGGCGCCCACCCGCGAGGGGAAGCTCCGCCTCCTGTGGGACGAGGTGCCGACCTCCGCCCCGGGTACGAAGTACCTCTACTCCGACCTCAATCTCATCTCACTGCAGCTGGTCCTGGAGAAGGTCACCGGGCGCGCCCAGGACGCACTGCTCCGCGAGGAGATCACCGCTCCGCTCGGCATGCAGCGCACCCGGTACAACCCCCCCGCCTCGTGGAAGCCGAAGATCGCCGCCACCGAGGACGCCCGGCTGCCCTGGTCGGGGCTGGAGCGCGGGCTGGTCTGGGGCGAGGTCCACGACGAGAACGCGTACAGCCTGGACGGGGTCGCAGGGCACGCTGGGGTCTTCTCCTGCGCCTGGGACCTGGCCGTCCTGGCCCGCACGCTCCTCAACGGGGGCGTGTACGGCAGGTCCCGGATCCTGTCCGAGGAGTCGGTGGAGCTGCTGTTCGCCGACTTCAACACCGCGTTCCCCGGCGATGAACACGGGCTGGGCTTCGAGCTCTACCAGCACTGGTACATGGGTGCGATGGCCACCCCGCGCACGGCCGGCCATACCGGATTCACCGGCACCAGCCTGGTCATCGACCCGACGACGGATTCGTTCCTCATCATCCTCGGAAACTCCGTGCACCCCGTGCGCAACTGGCGCTCGGGCAGTGCGCCGCGGGTCGCGGCCGCCAACCGGATGGCGCGCGCCGTGCCCGTCCGTCCCGCCGGGGGCGGTACCGCCTGGTTCTCCGGCATGGAGAGCGCGGCCACGGCCACGCTGACGCTTCCGGCACTGCGCCCGGTCTCCGCCCGCGCGGCGCTGAGCTGCGCGCTCTGGTGGGACACCGAGCCGGCGTCGGACTTCCTGAGCCTGGAGGCGTCGTCGGACTCCGGAGCGACGTGGCAGCCGGTGCCGTTCACGACCGCCCCCGCGCACGCGGATCAGCTCCAGCGGGATCAACCGCACCCGACGGGCTCGGTGTCCGGCTGGTCGGGGCGTGTCTGGCACCGTCTCGACGCGGATCTGGCGGCCTGGCGCGGCACGGAGGTCAGGCTGCGCTGGCGGTACACCACCGACCAGTTGTACGTGGGACGCGGTGCGTACGTCGACGGACTGCGCGTCCGGGACGGCAGCCGCACCCTCTTCGACGGAAACAGGCCGGGCGACTCCGGTCGCATGGAGGCGACCGGCTGGACCCTCTCCGCCGACTGAGCGGTACGGCCGGCGAATCGCTGGTTGGATGACCGGCATGAACGGAACACAGTCCATAGACGCCCCGTGGGGCGTGTCGGTGTTCGGGGCGGCGAGCGTGGACGCCGCGCCGGACCTGGCACGTCTCCGCGTCGCGATCGAGCAGACCAGGAACAAGCCGGGTGAGGCGTTCGCCGCCACCCGGGGTGGGGTGAACCGGATCCGTGAGGTCCTGCGCGGACACGGGGTGCCCGACACCGCGGTGTCGACGTCGCGGTTGAACCTGTCGTCGCAGTGGGCGTACGGCGGCGAGCGCACGTTCCTGGGGTACGAGTGCACCGCCTCGTTCGTGATCGAGCTGCGGGATCTGGACATCCTGGAGACCGTGCTCGTCGATGTCGTCGACGCGGGGGCCAACCAGGTCGAGGGTGTCGAGTTCGATGTGAGCACCAAGAAGGAACTGCGCGCCCAGGCGCGTACGGCGGCGGTGGCCGCGGCGCTGGAGAAGGCCGCGCTGTACGCCGCCGCGGCCGAGGTACGGCTCGGGCCCGTCGTCCACATCAAGGACGTCGACTCGGAGCAGCCGCAGAGTTACCGCGGGCACAGCCAGAACAGCGGGAGCGGCGAGGGCGATCTGACGCCCGGCAAGGTGACGGTGTCGGCGGGTGTCGTGATCGGCCTTTCCCTCACCGGCAGTTGAGACAGGCGCCGCGAGGCGCGACAGCGGGCGCGGGCCGAGTCAGGGACGGCCCGCGCCCTTCCCCGGCCTCCGGGGGACCATCGGTGCGGGCACGGGGCGACGGCGAACGCGCCGCGGTCCGGAAAGCACCGGAGTCGGCGCGGCGGGCGTGCGCCGCCGGGCGGACGGAACGGGGACCCGGGATGCGGCCCTGACGGGCCTCCCGGCGATCAGGGGTGCCAGCCACGGCGGACCGCCGCCTCGGGTCGCGCGGGCGACCTGGTGGTCTCGGACGTACGCAGCGGCTTCCGCCTGTTTCTCGGCTCGCAGCCCGACATGCACGTGGCCGGCGAGGCGGCGAACGGCCCCACCGCCGCCGGCCTCGCCGCACCCTGCGCCCCGACCGGCGACTCCAGCATCGCGCGAGGCCCGGCTCGCACCCCTCGCGCGAAGCCGCACACCAAGGACCGAAACTTTCGCTCGCGGTCGTGAATGTCTTTCGTAACGCTCGCGCGCGATTACGCCTTTCCCTCGTTTGCGAGTCCCATCCCGAGACGGACTCACATCGTCTACGCAGGTGAAATGGGCACGCTTAATCAAATGAGCAGTTATTCGCTCGGAAATATTTCGGAAACATGCCGTTGACGCGCCTTCCCGTGGGGCGCATACTCTCCCTCGCTCCCCCTGTTCCACTGCTCGCCTCCCGCCGCGGAAGCGCCCTTCGGCGTATCCACCGGCGGCTGCACAGCTCCTCGCACGGTCCGACTCACCCGCCCGGGCGCTCCGTTGGATCCGCCCGGCATCCGGAAGAAGAGGCTGGAAACGCGATGGCACAGATATCCCCCGGCGGCATGTCCGTCCGCCCGCACCTGCCGGCCCGCACCAGGCGGGCACTGTCTCTCGTCACGGCCGGTGTCCTCGCCGTGGCGGGCGTGGTGTCGCTCGCCGGTCCGGCGGAGGCCGTCGGCACGCTCGGCAACGCCGCGGAGGCGAAGGGCCGGTACTTCGGCACGGCGGTGGCCGCCAACCACCTCGGCGAGGCGCAGTACGCGTCCACGCTGGACGCCCAGTTCGACTCGGTCACGCCCGAGAACGAGATGAAGTGGGACGCGCTCGAGGGCACCCGCAACTCGTTCAACTTCTCGTCCGCCGACCGGATCGTCAGCCACGCCCAGAGCAAGGGCATGAAGGTACGGGGCCACACGCTCGTCTGGCATTCGCAGTTGCCGGGCTGGGTCGGTGGCCTGGGCGCCGCCGATCTCCGTACGGCGATGAACAACCACATCACGCAGGTGATGACCCATTACAAGGGGAAGATCGACTCCTGGGACGTGGTGAACGAGGCGTACCAGGACGGCAGCAGCGGGGCGCGCCGCAGTTCGCCGTTCCAGGACAAGCTCGGGAACGGCTTCATCGAGGAGGCGTTCCGGACCGCCCGTACGGCCGATGCCGGCGCCAAGCTCTGCTACAACGACTACAACACCGACGGTCAGAACGCGAAGAGCAACGCGGTCTACGACATGGTGAAGGACTTCAAGCAGCGCGGTGTGCCGATCGACTGCGTCGGGTTCCAGTCGCACTTCAACAGCAACTCCCCCGTCCCCTCCGACTACCGCGCCAATCTGCAGCGCTTCGCCGACCTCGGTGTCGACGTGCAGATCACGGAGCTGGACATCGAGGGCTCGGGCTCGGCCCAGGCCGCCTCGTACGCCGGTGTCGTGAACGCCTGCCTGGCGGTCTCGCGCTGCACCGGCATCACGGTGTGGGGGGTCACCGACAAGTACTCGTGGCGCAGCAGCGGCACCCCGCTCCTGTTCGACGGGAACTACGACAAGAAGCCGGCGTACGACGCGGTGCTCGCCGCGCTCGGCGGGTCCCCCGGTGGCGGCGACGGCGGCGGTTCCGGCAGTTGCACGGCCACCTACACCCGGACCGCAGCCTGGAACGGCGGTTACAACGGGCAGGTGACCATCAAGGCCGGCAGTTCGGCGATCAGCACCTGGACGGTGCCGGTGACCGTGACGTCGCCGCAGAAGGTCTCCGCCACCTGGAACGGCTCGCCCACCTGGGACTCCAGTGGCAACGTCATGACGGTCAGGCCCACGTACAACGGGAGTCTCGCTGCGGGCGCCTCGACGTCCTTCGGGTTCACCGTCAACACCAACGGCAACACCTCGGCGCCTGTCGTCGGTTCCTGCACCGCCTCATGAACTGAGTCGGTCACCGGCCGGGGCCGGGAGAGGTGAAACCCGCAACCGCCCCTCCCCTCCCGCGCTCCCGCCCCGCCCGGTCCTCCCGACCGGGCGGGGCGGTCCGCCGTCAGCGGGGCTTGGGGCCGGTTGCGGCGCGAGGCAGGGAGACCCGAGGCAGGCGAGGCCCACGGCCCGGGCCGCGAGCCGGACCGTCACCCCCGCTCACTTTCCACGCGGCCCGCCGTGCGGGCCGAAGTCCAGCAGCGCGTGGACGCCCGCCACCCGCACCACGCCGTAACCGGCCGCCGGGAACACGGTGACCGGACCCGGACCCGGAGCCGGGCGGCGGGGGAGCGGCGGCCCGGCGAACCAGCCGCCCAGCTCCGCCGCGCGCACCGGACAGTGGGCGGCGGCGCCCCCGGTGGAGCTCGTCTCCGACTCGACGGCGGCGCACGCCGTGCGCCGTCGATCGGACGGTCTGCTCGCCGCGAACTTCTGGACCGCGGGCACCGCCCAGGAGCTGACCGCCGACGGACCCGCCTCGGTGGTCGTGCGGGCGGACGGCCGGGCGGTCACGGTGGCGCTGTCGGACCCGACCCAGCTGCGGTCCTCCGTCGTCGTGGACCTCGCCCGGCGCGGTCTGAAGGTCGTCGCGGCGGACCCGGGCGTCCACGTCGCCTCCACCGGCCGGGGCGTCCGGATCACCGCCGACACGGCGAACCTGCACGGCGCGACCCTCGACCTCACCCTGAAGAGGAGCTAGACCCTTGCTGTTCGACATGCCCCTGGAGCGGTTGCGCGAGTACCGGCCGCGGCCGGAGGAGCCGGCCGGCTTCGACGCCTTCTGGGAGAAGACGCTCACCGAGACGGCCCGCCACGACCTGGACGCCACCTTCGTGCCGTACGACGCCGGATTCGCGACCGTGGACGTTTCCGACGTGACCTTCCGCGGTTGGGGCGGCCAGCCGGTGAAGGCGTGGCTGATGCTGCCGCGCGTCCGCACCGGGCCGCTGCCCGCCGTGGTGCAGTACATCGGCTACAACGGCGGGCGCGGCATCCCCTACTCCTGGCTGACCTGGAGTGCGCTCGGCTACGCCCACCTCGTCATGGACAACCGGGGCCAGGGCGGCGGCGGCAAGAACACCGCGGACACCCCGGATTTCGGCCCGGACGGACACGGCTCCTCCTCCCCCGGGTTCGTCACCCGCGGCATCGAGGATCCCGCCCGGCACTACTACGGGCGGCTCATCACCGGCGCGGTACGGGCCGTGGACGCGGTGAAGGCCCACGAGGCCGTGGACCCCTGTCGGGTCGCGGTGCTCGGCGGCAGCCAGGGCGGCGGTCTCGTCCTCGCGGTGGCCGGGCTGCGCGACGACGTGGCGGCGGCGGTCGCCGACGTGCCGTTCCTGTGCCACTTCCGGCGCGGGTCGCAGATCACGGACGCGGGGCCGTACGCGGAGATCGCCCGCTGGCTGTCCGGTCACCGCTTCAGGGTCGAGGAGGCGATGGAGACCCTGTCGTACTTCGACGGGATGAACTTCGCGGCGCGGGCTACCGCTCCGGCGTGGTTCTCGGTGGGGCTGATGGACCGGATCTGCCCGTCCTCGACCGTGTTCGCGGCGTACCACGCGTACGCCGGCCCGGCCGAGATCGAGGTGTTCCCCTACAACGGGCACGAGGGCGGCGCGGAGTACGACCTGCCGCGCAAGCTCGCCGCGCTGCGCGGAGTGTTCGGCGGGTAGGCGACGGACGGTCCGTCACCGGCCCAGCGCCGCCATGGCGGCGTTGTGGCCGGGCACCCCGCTGACCCCGCCGCCGCGCACCGCGCCCGCCCCGCACAGCAGGACGTTGGCGTTCGCCGTCTCGACGCCCCAGCGGCCGGTGTCCTCGGTGGCGTACGGGAAGGACAGGTCCCGGTGGAAGATGTGGCCACCGGGGAGCCTCAGGTCCGCCTCCAGGTCGAGCGGTGTCTTCGCCTCGACGCACGGCTCGCCGTCGCCGTCGAGGGCCAGGCAGTCGGCGATCGGCTCCTCCAGATGGCTGTCGAGTTCCGCGAGGGTGGCCTTGAGCAGGGCCGCGCGCGTCGCCCCGTTGTCCGCGGCGAAGAGCCGGGCGGGGGTGTGCAGCCCGAAGAGGGTCAGGGTCTGGTAGCCGCGGGCCGCGAGGCCGGGTCCGAGGATCGACGGGTCGGTCAGTGAGTGGCAGTAGATCTCGGAAGGCGGGGCGGCGGGCAGCCGTCCCGCCGCCGCGTCGCGGTAGGCGTCGGCGAGCTGGGTGTACCCCTCCGCGATGTGGAACGTCCCGGCGAACGCCCGGTGCGGGTCGACGGCGTGGTCGCGCAGTCTCGGCAGCCGGGTGAGCAGCATGTTCACCTTGAGCTGTGCGCCCTCGGCAGGGGCGGGCGGCTCGTCACCGAGGAGCGAGGCCAGTGCCTGCGGCGAGGCGTTGACCAGGACGCGGCGGGCGCCGACCACCCGTTCGCCGTCGGGCGAGCGGACCGTGACCTCCGCGCGGATGCCGTCCGTGTCGATCCGGGTGGCCTCGTGCAGGACGCGGATCTCGGCGCCGGCCGCCCGGGCCGCCAGGGCAAGCGCGTCGGTGAGCGCGCCCATCCCGCCGACGGGGACGTCCCAGTCCCCGTGCCGCCGCCGATCACGTGGTAGAGGAAGCAGCGGTTCTGGAGCAGCGAGGGGTCGTGGGCGTCGGCGAAGGTGCCGATCAGGGCATCGGTCAGCACGACTCCGCGTACGAGGTCGTCGGTGAACCGCTCCTCGACGGCGACCCCGATGGGTTCCTCGAACAGTGTCCGCCAGGCGTCCGCGTCGTCGATCCGCGCCCGCAGCACGTCGCGGGCCGGCAGGGGTTCGGTGAGCGTCGGGAAGACCCGCTCGGCGACCCGTCCCGTCATCGCGTAGAAGCGCCGCCAGGCGTCGTACTCGCGGTCGTCGCCGGTGAGTCCGGCGAAGGACGCCCGGGTGCCGTCGCCGCCGACGAGCAGCCCGGTGGCGCGTCCGCCGCGCACGGCCGGGGTGTACGAGGACACTGTGCGCCTGCGTACGGCGAAGTCGAGGCCGAGGTCGCGGACGATCTTCGGCGGGAGCAGCGAGACGAGGTAGGAGTAGCGGGACAGCCGGGCGTCGATCCCGTCGAACGGGCGCGTCGAGACGGCCGCTCCCCCGGTGGTGCCGAGGCGCTCCAGGACGAGGACGGACTGCCCGGCGCGGGCGAGGTAGGCGGCGGCCACGAGGCCGTTGTGGCCGCCGCCGACGATCACCGCGTCGTAGGTGTCGTGCGTGGGTGTGCCGGGTGCGTGTGTCTCGTCCGAGGGCATGGCCCCTTCGTAACACGGGACGATCTCTGCCGGCCAGAGCACTGCGACCGGCCGCAGGCGCGGAAAACGGTGCGCGGCTCGGGGTGCCGCTGTGGCAGGGTGCGCGCTGCAAATGCTCTGCCCCGTCCTCACCACAGGAGAGTCCATGGCCACACCGCCGGCACGTCTGGTCCCGCTGCTGGAGCAGTTCGACCGGGCTCGCGAGCGCCTCGGGAACCGGATGACGGGCCCGTTCGTGGACAGCGGCAACGGCACGGCCGTCGAGGCCCCGGTGATGACGGACGAGGAGTACCTGTGGGAGCCCGTGCCGGGCTGCTGGTCGGTCCGCCGCCGGAGCGCCGGTCCGGGCCCGGCCGCGACCCAGCTCGCCGGCACGGGCGAATGGGGGCGTGACACCATGCCGCCCCCTCATCCGTCGCCGCCACCGTTCACCACCCTCGCGTGGCGCCTGAGCCACCTCACCGAGCTGCTGACGCTGCGCGCGGACCACACGGCCGGCGGGCACACCCTGACGCGGGACGACCAGCGGGTCGTCGGGGACGCCGCCGGGGCGATCGCGGCCTTCGAGGCCGGGGCGGCCGCGTGGCGTGCCGCGCTGCTCGGCGTCGACGACGCGGCGCTCGACACGGTCGGGTACAGCACCTATCCGCACGGCGGCGATCCGGGGGACCCGTTCATCGACATCGTCTGGTGGGTCAATCAGGAACTGCTGCACCAAGGGGCCGAGATCGCGCTGCTGCGCGACCTCTACCGCGCTCGGGCCCGGGGGGCCTGAGCAGCGCTCAGTGCGGCTGCGGGCCGCGCAGGTCCGCGACCCGCCGGTACAGCTCCACCGCCTCGGTGCCGCGGCCGAGCTGTTCCAGGCAGTACGCCTCGTCGTTGCGGCTGACGAGTGCGTCGGGGTGGCCGACACCCAGGACCCGTTCGCGGGCCTCGGCGACCGCCCGGTAGTCGGTGAGGGCGTCGGCCCACCGGCCTAGCCAGCCCAGTCCGACGGCGACCTCCCGGCGGCTGACGAGTGTGTCGGGGTGGTCGGGGCCCAGGACGCGTTCGCGGATCGCGCACACGTCGCGCGACTCGACGAGGGCTTCCTCCCAGCGGGCCATCCGTCCGAGGTTGACGCCGAGGCCGTGCCGGGCGCGCAGGGTCTCCGCGGCCGCGGGCCCTTCGATCCGGGTGCGGTCCTCGACCAGTGCGCGGTACAGCTCCAGGGCCTCGGCACTGCGGCCGAGCCTGCCGAGGCTGATGCCGACCTCGTAGCGCGCGGACAGGGTGTCGGGGTGGTCGGCGCCGAGGCCGACGGCACGGGCCCGCGCGACCTCGCGGTACGTCCGCAGGGCCTCGTCCCAGCGGTCCAGCCGGCCGAGGGTGTACGCCACCTCGTACAGGGTGGCCAGGGTGTCCGGGTGCGTCGCCCCGAGCAGCCGGCCGCGGGCGTCCGCCACCTCGCGGGCCATCCGGTACGACTCCTCGACGTGACCCAGCCGGCTGAGGTTGAAGGCCAGGTTGTGGCGGCAGCGCAGGGTGTCCGGGTGGTCCGGGCCCATGGAGCGCTCCCGGGAGGCGAGCACGGCGGCGTACACCTGGTGGGCCTCGGCGTGCCGGCCGAGCTGCCCCAGGACGTACGCCGTCTCCTGGCGGGCCGCCAGCGTCTCGGGGTGGTCGGGGCCCAGGGAGCGTTGGCGTCCGTCGGTGACCCGCGCGAAGGCGCGCAGCGCGTCGGCCGCGTGTCCGGTGCGGCTGAGGGTGAAAGCGACCTCGTACCGGCTGGTGAGGGTGTCGGGGTGGTCGGGGCCGAGGGCCTGTTCGCGTGCGTCCGCGACCGACCTGTGCACCTCCGCGGCCTCCTCCCAGTGGCCCAGGCGTGCCAGGTTCAGCCCGGCGCTGTGGCGGCCGGCCAGGGTGGCGAGGAGCTCGGGCGACGGGGTGGGGCGCGGGGTCCGGGCGGCCGGGGGGCCGGGGAGGGGCAGCAGTCCGAGCCCGGTGGTCCACGCACCGGTCAGGCCCGCCGAGTGGTCGACGGGCGGGGTCCCGGGGTGTGCCGCGCCGGTCGCCTTGTGCCCGGTGGTCATATCGCGGGTCCAGGAGGGCAGCCGCGGCGTCCAAGAAGCGGCCGGCGGGCCGGGGTGCGGGACGGGCACGGGCGGGGCGAGCCGGATCCCTCCGGCCCCGGGTCCGCGGGGCTGTTCGCCGGTGCGGCCGAGGGCGATGCGCTGGCGCAGGTCGCTCGCGTCGGCGGGCCGCTCCCCGGGCGTCTTGGCCAGCAGGTCCAGGACGACCCGGTCGAAGAACCCCGGCAGTTCGGCGCGGTGGGTGCGCAGTGGTTCGGGCTGGGTGTCACGGTGCCCGACGAGCACCGCCCAGGCGTCGTCGAGGTCGAAAGGCGGCACGCCCGTGGCGATCTCGTAGAGCACGCAGCCCAGTGAGTAGAGGTCGCTGCGGTGGTCGACCTCACCGCCGCTGATCTGCTCGGGCGACATGTAGTGCGGGGTGCCCATGGCGATTCCCGTGCCGGTGAGCCGTGAGCTGAAGCCGATGTCGTGGCCCAGCCGTGCGATGCCGAAGTCGCAGATCTTCACCGTGCCGTCGTCGAGCCGCATGATGTTGGCGGGCTTGAGGTCCCGGTGCACGATGCCCTGCTGATGGGTGTATCCGAGGGCGTCGGCGACCTGTTCCGCGATGTCGACGACGTCGGGGACCGGTAGCGGGTGCTGCTTGTTGTCCTCCAGGAGCTGGCTGAGGTTGCGGCCTTCCAGGAGTTCCATGACGAGGTAGAGGACGCCGCTCTCGGACTCGCCGAAGTCGTGGACGACGGTGACGCCCCGGTGCTGGAGCGCGGCGGCCACCCGTGCCTCGCGGCGGAAGCGTTCGCGCAGGATGCGGGTGAAGGACCGGTCGTGCTGGGGGCCCACCGGTTTGAGGCATTTCACGGCCACGTGGCGGCCCAGCGATTCGTCACGGGCACGCCACACCTCGCCCATGCCGCCGCGCCCGATCATGTCGAGCAGCCGGTACCGGCTCCGGATCAGCCTGGTGTCCGCCATCGCCTGTTGTCGCCCCCGTTGCTTCGCCTACTGCTGCGCCCTCCCCGGCGCGTCCAGTATGGCGGCCTGTCTGCGGAGTTTGTACGGGGCGGGGCGGCTGTCGGGACCGAGTCGTTTCATCGCCTTCACGATGTGTCCGGGCGGCAGGCACCAGCGGAGGCGTGCGGGGATGCGGCGCAGGGTGGCACCGGTGGTGCGCAGCCGTCGGTCGACGGCTTCCGGGGGCGGCGCCGCCCTGCCGTACAGCTCGTGGGCGTACGGGGGCAGGGAGTCGTAGGCGAGTGCCGCCACACGCCGCCAGAGCAGGGCGCGCGCCGGTGTCAGCAGGGCGTGGACCGGTGGGCTGCGCAGGAAGTCGTCGACGTCCCGCGCCTCGGGGCCTGCGGCGAGTTCGGGGCGGACCCGTCGCAGGTGGGCGGCGAGTGCCGCGGTCGTCGCGGGGACGTGGGAGGGGTCGAGGCCGACGAGACGGGCGGAGACGCGCTGTTCGTCGACGTACCGGTCGGCCTGGGCGTCGGTGAGGGGGAAGCCGGAGCGGCGCTGCACCTGGAGGTAGGAGTCGACCTCGGCGCAGTGCACCCAGAGCAGGAGTCCGGGTTCGTCGACGCCGTAGCTCTCCCCGGTCGCCGGGTCGGTGGCCTTGAGGAGGCGGTGGATCCCGCGGACCCGGGCGCCGTACGTCTCCGCGGCCTCGGTGGTGCCGTAGGTGAGGGTGCCGACGAAACCGGCCGTGCGCATCAGCCGTCCCCAGGCGTCCTCACGGAAGTCGGAGTTCTGCGTGACACCGCGGACGGCACGCGGGTGCAGCGCCTGGAGGTAGAGGGCGCGTACCCCGGCGACCCACATCATGGGGTCCCCGTGCATCTGCCAGGTGACGGAACCGGGGCCGAACAGCCCGGGGTCCGCGTCTCTCGTGGGCTCGTCCATCGGCTCGTACCTTCCGCTCGACTGGGAACCGGGAGGGGTCGTCGTGCCGGGGTGCGGTCGTGCTCGTAGGATCGCGAAACGTACGGTGACGCCGCCGCCTCGGTACATGCATACCGCAACCGCGCCCGTTCCGGGGAGGGGTGGGGCCGTGCGGAGGAGCCGGGCCGCCGCGTCCCCGGGATCGTGCCCCGGGCCGCCGCGTCCCCGGGACCGTGCCCCGGGACGCGGACGCACCCGCGGTGCCGTCCCGGCCGGGCCGGGAGAACCTGTCCCGGGCCGGGTCAGCGCTTGACGGCCCGCAGGACGACGAACTTGGGGTCGCCGGCCACGGTGGTGCAGTTGCCGAACGTCCGGCGCAGCTGCGTGTGGTAGCCGAGGTGGCGGTTGCCGACGACCCACAGCTCACCGCCGGAACGCAGCGCGGCACGCGCACCGTGGAACATGTTCCGGGCCGTGGCGTCGGAGACCGCCTGGTGCGAGTGGAACGGCGGGTTGCTGAGGACGAGGTCCACGCTTCCCGCGGGCAGGTCCGCCGTCCCGTCCCCGACCAGGAAGTCCGCCTTGGCGTCCGGTCCCGTGTTGGCCCGGAAGGTCGCCGCCGCGGAGGCGACGGCCTGGTACGACTCGTCGATGAAGGTGACGGAGGCCTCGGGGTTGGCGAGTGCGGCCGACAGCCCCAGGACTCCGTTGCCGCAGCCGAGGTCGACGACGCGGTCGGCGCCGGTCCGCCCGGGCAGGTGCTTCAGGAAGAAGCGGGTGCCGATGTCCAGGCGCTCGGCGCAGAAGATCCCGGCGTGGTTGGTGACGGTCCGGCCGGAGACGGCACCGACGTCGTCCGGCAGGTCGTAGTGGTACGGCCAGGGGCTGGGGCTCCTGGTCAGCGCCGGATCGGGTGTGCAGAAGATGAGCCGGGCCTTCTTCACCGCGAGGGAGGTGCGGGTGGGGCCGATGATCCGCTCGAAGAGCTTGAGGGTGGAGGTGTGGATCTCCTTGACCATGCCGGTGCCGATGACGACGGTCCCGGCGTGGACGGCCGGCGCGAGCCGGTGCAACTGGTCCTCCAGGAGCGCGAGGCTCTTGGGCACCCGTACGAGCAGCACGTCGACGCGCTCCGGCGGGGTGTCGCGCACCGACCGCGTGCGCACCGAGTCCGGGTCGCCGCCGTTGCGGACCAGGTTGGCCTCGGTGGCGCGCCGCGCGAGGTAGGAGTCGGTGATCTGTACGGGGCGGTGTCGGGCCAGCGCGGTGGCGAGCGCGCCCCAGCGGTCGCCGACCACGGCGACGGTGCCGGACAGGTCGACCGGCTCGCTGTCCTGCTCGCCCTCCAGCCGGCGCAGCAGGTACTCGTCGGCGGCGTCCCACGCACGGAACGGGTCGCGCGGGTCCTCGGGAAAGCGGGCGAGATCGAATGCGCCCTGTGACGTCGTCAAACGGTTCATATTGTGTTCAGGCTAACCGAGTGGCGGGGAGCGTTCCGCACGCTGCCCGCCACGGGGTCCTACGGAAGCCGCTTGTCCAGGGCCGACCGGCCTTCCTCGGCCAGCCTGCGCCGTGCCCACTCCAGGGTCTGCGGGGTCAGGTCCCGCCCTGAGGCGAGCACCAGGTCCTCCGCGGTCGGCAGGTCGTTCCCGCCTGTGTGCAGCAGACGGTCGGGAGTCACCCCCTGCTCCTCCGGCACGGATGCGGATATGGTTTCGGACTCTTCGCTCATGCCGCCTCCTCGTCCTTGCGGCAATTCTCGCGCCGGGACGGAGTTGCCGCATCCGTTGCGCCGACGGACCCCTCCAGCCCGTCACTTGACCTGCACATGATGAATACGCAACGTTCACACGACGGGCACCGTACGTGTGGAAGGCTCCCGGCTCACCAGGCATCACTCGGCAACCACGGCACCGTTCCCGCCACGTACCCGGTGGTGGCGGCGCGGTTCCCGCTGCTCCGGAGAGGACACCCCCCATGTCCAGTCGCCGCCGTTTCTACGCGCGTCCACTACTGGCCACAGCCGCCTCGATCGCCGTACTCACGGGCGTCGCGGCCGCCGCACCCGCGGCCACCGCCACCGCCCCGGCCGCCGCCACGACGTCGCTCACCGCCCTCGACGACACGTACTACCAGGACGCGCTGGGCAAAACCGGCACCGCACTCAAGAGCTCGCTGCACACGATCATCAGCGACCAGACCAAGCTGTCCTACAGCCAGGTCTGGGAGGCCCTCAAGAACACCGACGAGGACCCGGCCAACTCCTCCAACGTGGTTTTGCTCTACACCGGCCGCTCGCAGTCCAAGAGCAGCAACGGCGGCAGCGTCGGCCAGTGGAACCGTGAGCACGTCTGGGCCAAGTCGCACGGCGACTTCGGCACCTCCACCGGCCCCGGCACCGACATCCACCACCTGCGCCCCGAGGACGTCCAGGTCAACTCCATCCGCGGCAACAAGGACTTCGACAACGGCGGCAGCACGGTGTCCGGGGCTCCCGGCAACTACACCGACAGCGACTCCTTCGAACCGCGCGACGCGGTCAAGGGCGACGTCGCCCGGATGATCCTGTACATGGCGGTCCGGTACGAGGGCGACGACTCCTGGGCCGACCTCGAACCGAACAACAGCGTGAACAACGGTTCGGCCCCGTACATCGGGCGGCTCTCCGTACTGAAGCAGTGGAGCCAGGAGGACCCGCCGAACAGCTTCGAGCGGAACCGCAACGAGGTCATATTCGACGAGTACCAGCACAACCGGAACCCGTTCATCGACCACCCGGAGTGGGTCGAGGCAATCTGGTAGGCGAGGCCGCCGGACGCTCAGTCCGGACCGGCCATGACCTGCGCGCAGCGCTCCAGTGCCTCCTCGCGGGAGGCGAAGCGCGGCAGGTCGCGGCCGGTCCGTTCGCGGACGAGGTCGGGCGGGCCGAGCCGGTCCCCCGGGTCGACGACTGCCGCGCGCCGCCCGTCCGCGACGAGCCGCGCCAGACCCGCGTGCAGCAGCTCCAGGGCGACGGAGTCGGCCCCCGTCACCTCGCTCAGGTCGAGCACGACGGAACCCGTCCGCTCCGGTCCGGACTCGTCCAGTGCGTACAGCACCCGCTCGGCGGCGGTGAAGTCCAGGGCTCCCTGGGCCGCGACGATCCCGACCCGCTCGCGCAGGGCACGCTCACGCCGGCCCGAGGGTGCGGAGGGCAGCGCGTCGGCGGTGGTGGCCAGCGTGACGGTGGAGCCGGGCAGCGCCGGGTTCCTCATGAGGTGGAGCCCGTACCGCTCCGAAAGCGCTCCGAGGGCTGCGCGTCCCCGGACCGAGGTGCCGGCCGCGTCCAGCGGCGGGCTGTAGGCGGCCAGGCCGAAGCGGGCCGGGCCCGCGGCGATCAGACCGCCCGACACCCCGCTCTTGGCCGGCAGCCCGACGCGCAGCAGCCATTCGCCGGAGCCGTCGTACATGCCGCAGGTGGCCATCACGGCGAGCACCTGCGCGGCGACCTCCGGAGAGACGACGGTCTCGCCGGTGATCGGGTTGACCCCGCCGTACGCGAGGGTGGCCGACATCACCGCGAGGTCCACGGCCGTCACCCGCACCGCGCACTGCCGGAAGTACGTGTCCACGGCGGCCACCGGGTCCAGGTGCCCGGTCCCCGTGCTGCGGATCAGGTAGGCGAGCGCCCTGTTGCGGTCCCCGGTGGCGGCCTCGGACGCGTACACCTCCTCGTCCACGTCCAGCAGCCGCCCGGCGAACCGGCTCAGGCAGGCCAGGATCCGGTTGAAGGCGGGGGACTCCGGGGTGTCGGGGACCAGGGCGGTGGTGACGATCGCACCGGCGTTGACCATGGCGTTGGCGGGCCGCCCCGTGCCGGGCTCCAGGCTGATGGCGTTGTACGCCTCACCACTGGGCTCCGCGCCCACCCAGCGGTCCACCTCGTCCAGGCCGAGCGAGGACAGGGCGAGCGCGTAGACGAAGGGTTTGGACACCGACTGCACGGTGAAGGGGGTGTCCGCCTCCCCCGCGCTGTAGCAGTGGCCGTCCATGCTGACGAGCGCCAGCCCGAAGTCACCCGGGTCGGCACGCGTCAACTGCGGGATGTAGTCCGCCTGTTCTCCGTCGCGCACACCGACGAACCGGGCGTGCAGCTCTCCCAGGGCGTCCGTGACGGCATCGGCCGCGGTCATCCCGGCCGGCCGGGGTCGCGGACGTACGGCTCCCGCGCGGTCATTCCGCGTCGTCGCCGAAGATGTCGCGGAGCCTGGCCTCACGCTCGGTGTCGAGGTTGCTGTGCAGCAGTTCGGCCCCGCCGCCGGGGAGCGACTCGCTGATGCGGCTCGGCACCTCGTCCATGGTCAGCAGGAAGAGCGCCGAGGTCCCCGGTGTCACCTTCTGCTTGACCTCGGCGATGAACTCGTCGTCGATGCCGACGTCGGCGAGCTTCCCGCCGAGCGCCCCGGCCGCGGCGCCGATGGCGGCGCCGAGCAGCGGCATCAGGAAGATGAGCCCGAAGAGCATCCCCCAGAACGTCCCGCTCAGCGCACCGGCGCCGACCAGGTTGATCAGCTGCTTCGTCTTCGGCTTGGGGCGCTCGGCGGGCCAGGTCACGACGGCGGCGTCGAGGATCTTGATCAGGCCTTCCTTCTGGAGGGACTTCAGGGCCGCTTCGACGTTCTCGGCGCCGTCGGCCGAGTGGAACTTCCACACGGTGAGCGTGGACATCGCACATACCTCCGAAAGAAAGGGGATAACTCGCTCATCCTAGGATCAAAAGGTATGAATTGACTCGTCGAACGACCCGCCCCAGCCCGCAGGGCGGCCCCAGCACCGCGGACCTTGACCCTCCGGGAGGGAACGATGGATACGGACGCCCTGACCGCCGGCCTGTTGCAGGAACTTCGGGCGACCAGGCCCTATCCGGCCCTGTCCCTGACGATGCCGACCCACCGCCGGGCGCCGGACAACGCCCAGGACGCCGTACGGCTGCGCAACCTGGTGGCCGAGGCCGCCAACCGGCTGGAGGCCGACCCGCGGGTGAGCCGCGAGTCCCGCGCCGCGATCAGGGCGCAGCTCGACCGGGCGGCCGAGGAGGTGGACCAGCGACGGGCCCTGGACGCCCTGGTCATCCTCGCCGACGCCGACGAGTACCAGATCTGGCAACTGCCGCGCACCGCGCCCGAACGAGTGGTCCTCAGCGACACCTACCTCACCCGCAACCTGGTCGCGGCGAAGGCACGGGCGCAGCTCTTCTGGGTCCTGAGCCTGTCCGCCGAGCACGCGGCGCTGTGGTCGGGGACGAACGACGGACTGCGCAAGGAGAACAGGGGCGGATTCCCGCTCACGGCCCCGCACGAGGAGCCCAACCCGCAGCGCGAGGAGCGGATCGGGGACACCCCGAGCACGTACAGCAGCGAGGACGCGCGCAATTTCCTGCGTACGGTCGACGAGAAGCTGCGCGCGGTCCTGGCGGCGGACCCGCGGCCGCTGTTCCTGGTCGGCCTCCCGCCCGCGCTCGCCCTGCTCGACGAGGTGGGCGAGACCTCCAGGTCGGCCGTCGGCAGGGCCGCGAAGGGCACGACCGCGGAGACGACCGCGGCCGAACTCCTCAAGGACCTGACCCCCGCGCTCCAGGACCGGCAGCGGCAGACCGCGGCCGGCATCCAGGAACGGCTCGACAACGCCCGGGGCGGCAACTCCTTCGCGGGCGGCCTCGACGAGGTGTGGGCCGCGGTACGGGAGGGCCGTGCCGGCCTGGTGGCCGTGGAGGAGCACTTCCAGCGGACGGCCAGGGTCACCGACGGGCACCTGGAGCCGGCCGACGACGCCGGGAGGCAGGCGGCGGACGGCCAGGTGCGCGAGGACATCGTGGACGAGCTCATCGAGGCGGCGCTGGACAACGGCTGCGAGGTGGTGTTCGTCGCGGACGACTCCCTCGCGGGTCACGGCCGGATCGCCGCGGCTCTGCGCTTCTGAGAGCGTGTCCTTGCGTTGGGATTATGTGAATTATGTCTAGGTTTGGCGCTCCGAGTTGATCTCACTGATCACTCTGTGCACGAAGGAGAGCCATTCATGGACCGATTCAGGCGCGCGTCGGCGGCGGCCCTGCTCGCAGCGGTGGTGCTGGCCGGTGCGGTGGGCGGGGCCGCCGCGTCCTCCGGTGTCCCCGCGCCGCCGTCCGGGGCGAGCGCGGAGAGTGTGACGGCCCGGCCCGCGCTCACCGCGCGGACGACCCTGAGCCGCGTCGCGGCCTGGCAGGAGTTCCGTGTCCACGGATCCGCCCGGCACATCCGCCCCGGCACCCAGGTGACCCTCCAGCAGAAGCAGGGCAAGCGCTGGGTGTCCCTGCCCGCGAGCATGAGGACCACCGGCGACGGCGGCTACAGTCTGCGGGTGCGGCTCGGCATCAAGGGCGAGAACGCCCTGCGGATCGTCGGCGGTGGCACTGTCTCGCCCGTCGTCCGCACGACGGTGGGCTGATCTCGCGCCCGTCTCACGGACGTACCGCGGCCGGCCCGCTCCGTGCGGGC
>NZ_JBHXRD010000039.1:0-69830 GCF_042717325.1 Streptomyces sp. NPDC058637
ATCCAGGAGGGCCGGCCTCAGCCCGGCGCCGGGCTGAGGCCGGCCCTCCTGGATCCGCCCCCTCAGTCCGCGGGGCCCCCGGTCCGGCCGTACTGCTCCTCCGGCGGGCCGGCCGGTTCCTCGTACCGGCCGAGTGCCCGTTCCGCGGAGGCGACGACCACCGCGTCCACGGCCCCGCGCGCCAGCTCCCGCAGCAGGGGCACCGCACGCCCCGCGAACGGCCGCGCACCGGAACCGAATCCGAGCCGTGCCAGCACCTGCGCCCCGAACGCCTGCCGCAGCGGATCGCCGCTCGCCGTCCAAGCCGCCGCCGCCTGGAACGTCTCCTCGTCGCCGCGCAGCCACAACGCCCCGACCGACTCCTGCCAGTTGTCCAGCTCGGGGTCCCCGTACCGCAGTGCCCTGGCCGCCAGTTCCTCGTAGGAGGCCCGCAGCCCCAGCGCGTGTTCCAGCATCGTCGCGACCGCGCCGTGCCCCGTCTGGCGGTCCTGCCCCGCGAAAGGCTCGCCGTCCCGCAGCAGTTCGACGGTGACGGTCACCCCGCCGTCCACGGCCGTGCGGCGCACCGCGGTCCCGTGACGAGCGTCGTCCCCGTACAGGTCGGACAGCGCGTCCCGCAGGTCCTGTTCCACGTCGAGCGCCAGCACGCGCCGGGCCTCCTCCAGCGCCGGGGCCAGGTCCGGGGCGCCGTGCCGGAGCAGGGCCCGTACGGTGCGCGCCGAACCCCGCCGGGCCGCGACGACCAGCGGGGGTTCGCCCTGCGGACCGGGCAGACCGGGGTCCGCGCCGTGGTCGAGCAGCAGCTCGGTGATCCGCGCGTGGCCCAGACCGACCGCCCAGCGCAGCGCGGTGAAGCCGAAATCCTCGCGCAGGTCCGGCCAGGCTCCGGCTGCCAGCAGCGCCTCGACGACCTCGGTGTGCCCGCCGCACGCCGCCCCGCACAGCGGCAGGTCACCGGCCTCCGGGCCGCTCGCCCGGTTCGGGTCCGCGCCCACGGCCAGCAGCAGCCGGACCGCACCCGGCAGGTCCTGCACCGACGCCAGATACAGCGCGGTCGTGCCGTCCTCGTCGGTCGCCTCGGAGGGCGCACCCGCGCGGAGCGCGCGTAGGACGGCGTCGTCACCCTCGTACAACGCCTCGAAGAGGCTGCTCGGGTCCCCGGCCGGATCGTTCATCATGCACCGACCCTACGGCGGTCCCCGCCCGTGACCACGAATCAGGTGTCGCACTCCAGGACCGTGCGGCACAGCCCGCACCGGACGCGCACCCGGCCCCGGGCCGGGACCCGGACGCGCTGGTGACAGGTGGGGCAGGGGAAGGAGACCCGGAGTCCGGCGGACCCGCTCTCGAAGGCGTAGGGCACGGACGGGTCCTGGCCCGCCGCCCGGCGTTCCCCGGCCTGGCGCCGGTCCTTGGCGTAACGGCGGCGGCCCGCCCAGCCCGCCGAGGCCAGCGGTGGCCGGTCACGGTCGTACCGGGCACGGTCCCGGCCCTTCGTGTACGCCGTGTACGCCTGCGGGCTGGTGAACCACACGGACGGGTCCTCGTCGAAGACGAGCGCGCGTTCGGCCAGGACGTAACCGAACTCCTCGGGCGTGAGATAGCCGAGCTTCTGACTGGAGGTCGCGTCCTCACGGAAGGCGTCCAGCAGCAGCCAGCCCGCGCCGAGGTAGGCGGTCACCGTGTCGGTGAGGATCTCGTTGTCACGGGTGCCGGGGAACTCCAGCCCCAGCCGGTGCAGCAGGACATGGGTGATCTCGTGCGCCAGCGCCGCCCCGATGTCCCTGCGGTGCGTGCGGAACCGGTCGTTGAGCTCGATGAAGT
The DNA here is from genome assembly GCF_042717325.1 of Streptomyces sp. NPDC058637. NCBI lineage: Bacteria > Bacillati > Actinomycetota > Actinomycetes > Kitasatosporales > Streptomycetaceae > Streptomyces > Streptomyces sp. NPDC058637. The sequence continues at coordinate 1,825 of NZ_JBHXRD010000039.1, forward strand.
ACTCCGGCCCCGCCGTGAGTTCGACACTCGCGGCGTGCTCCATCGGCCGGAAGGCGACGATGACCCGGGCCTCCGGCAGACGCAGGTGCTGCACCAGGGCGTGCGCCACCCGCTGGGCGCCGAGGTGCAGGTCGTCCCCGTCGGAGAAGGCCGCGTCGGCCGGGGCGAGGCTGGTGGCGTACCTGTGCACCCCGTCCGGTGAGATCCGCCGGTAGAGCGCGGTGATCGCGGACCTGACGGTGTCGAGGTGCGGGAATCCGTGGACGACCGGGCTACCGCCGGTCGTGCCGCTCCTGCTGTCGCTCACGTCCCAACTCCCCGTCGATCGTGCTCAACGGACCTCACTCTAGGCGGACGCGCGGGGGAGCGGGCCGGTTGACCGGCTGATGATCTTGGCCGGAATCCCTGCCTTGTGGCAGCGGTGATCGTCTCCCGATAATCGGATCGGTCTTGTCGGGAGCATGTCGAGAATGTGGACGGCTGTGCCCCTGACCTGGACCTGCACACCCGCACGCCTGCACCCGCACCCCCACCGAACCCCCCACCGAAAGCAGGCAGTCCCTTGAAGCAGCTTCTGCGCACCCTCAAAAGATGTTCCGTCGTCGCCGCGGTCGTCCTCGCCGGCCTCAGCCTCCAGCCCAGCGCATCCGCGGCCCCCGCCCCCGTCGTCGGCGGCACCCGCGCCGCCCAGGGCGAATTCCCCTTCATGGTCCGGCTCTCCATGGGCTGCGGCGGCGCGCTCTACGCCCAGGACATCGTGCTGACCGCCGCGCACTGCGTGAACGGCTCCGGCAACAACACCTCGATCACAGCCACCGGCGGCGTCGTCGACCTGCAGTCCTCCAGCGCCGTCAAGGTCAGGTCCACCAAGGTCCTCCGGGCCCCCGGCTACAACGGCACGGGCAAGGACTGGGCGCTCATCAAGCTCGCCCAGCCCATCAACCAGCCCACCCTGAAGATCGCCACCACCACCGCGTACAACACCGGCACCTTCACCGTCGCCGGCTGGGGCGCGGCCACCGAGGGCGGCGCCCAGCAGCGCTACCTCCTCAAGGCGAGCGTGCCCTACGTCTCCGACACCGTCTGCCGCCAGGCCTACGGCAGCGACCTCGTCCCCGCCGAGGAACTCTGCGCCGGATACGTGAACACCGGCGGCGTCGACACCTGCCAGGGTGACTCCGGCGGCCCCATGTTCCGCAAGGACAACGCCGGAGCCTGGATCCAGGTCGGCATCGTCAGCTGGGGCGAGGGCTGCGCACGCGCCGGCTACCCCGGCGTGTACACCGAGGTGTCGACCTTCGCCTCGGCCATCGCGTCAGCGGCCTCGACCCTCTGACCGGCTCACCCCCGCACATCCCCGGGGGCGCCCTTCCTGACGGGCGCCCCCGGACCCACCTCCACGAACGGGGCCCCGGCCTCCTCCGGCTACAGCACCCCACACCTCGTCGGAACCCTCGCGGAGGACCGGCCCCGGCACGTACAGCAGGCGCTGCGGCCCCACCGACCAGTAGCGGCCCAGGCAATCGAACCGGACCGCCCCCTCGTCCCGCTCCCCGACACCTCCGCGCCCCGCGCCGCCATCGGCCGCATCGTGCGCTCCGCACACCGCGGGAACCCGCTGCTGGAGGTGGAGGCGGGCGCCGCCGTCCACGAACTCCTCGTCTCGCTGCGCCGGGCACGCGCCGACGTGGGACCGGACGGCGACCCGGTGCTGCAGGCCCTGGCACGGGACGCGTTCCAGCCGCTCTCCGTCGCCGAGCACGCGGCCCGCCACGGCATGACATCCGCCGGACTGCGCACGGCGGTACGCCGGGGAGCGGGGTGCAGCCCCAAGGACTACCCGCTGTCCATCGGGCCGGGCCGCGCCGAGGAGCTGTTCGCCGCCACCGGCCTGCCGGTCGCGGCGGTCGCCCGGCGCGTCGGCTACGACGACCCGGCCTACTTCTCACGGCTGTTCGCCCGCCGGGTCGGCACGGCACCGGTCCGCTTCCGCGCACAGCGGGGCCGCAGTGTGCCGGGCGGCTGGGGCGACCGGGTACCGGACCCGGAGGACCCGCCGATGATCCCGCCCCCGCAGGTGCGGCTAGGCTCGTCGACCATGACCACGAGCGACATCGACGAGTCCGTCCGAGCGGAACTGAACCGGCTGCGCGAGAGCATCGACAACATCGATGCCGCAGTCGTCCATATGCTCGCCGAGCGTTTCAAGGCCACCCAGCAGGTGGGCCACCTCAAGGCGGCGCACCAGCTGCCGCCCGCCGACCCGGCCCGCGAGAGCCGTCAGATCGCCCGGCTGCGGCAACTGGCGGAGAGCGCCAAGCTGGATCCCGCGTTCGCCGAGAAGCTGCTGAACTTCATCGTGGCGGAGGTCATCCGGCACCACGAGCGCATCGCGGAGGAGTCGGCGGGGGAGACCGTGCCCCCCGGGGCCTGAGACAGGACCCGGGACACGTCACCAGGCGGACACGTCACCAGGTGGGAGTGTCCCGGGAGGGGGTGTCGCGGGAGGGGCCGGACTGCGGCGGGTGCGCCGGCGGGTACCGGGACGGGTACGCCGACCCGGGCTCGGCGGGCCGACCCGGCCGGGTTCCCCGGGCCCGGGCCGCGGACCGAGGCCCGTCGGCCGGGGTGTCCGAGGCGGACCACTCACCCTCACCGAGGACGAGGAGCGGGTCGAACATCACGATGACACCGGCGAGGATCAGGAACGTCACCGGCCCGATCAGCAGCGGCAGCATGATCGAGGTCGCGGCGTCCCCCACGATCGCCTGGGAGTTGTCGACATCGTGCAGGTGCACGGCGATGCCGGTCATGCCCACGTAGTGCATACCGGTGACGGCGACACCCATGACCATGCAGGCACCGAGGCTCGCCAGGAAACCGTGGACGGACACGGCGGCCCAGAGCGCGGCGGTCGCGGCGGCGACGGCGATCACGACGGAGAGCGTGACGGCCACGGTGTCGTACTCGATCCGGCCGTTGAGCCGCATGCCCGCCATGCCGATGTAGTGCATCGCCGCGACACCGAGCCCGGTGATCAGGCCCGCCGATATCAACGCAGGCCGGGTCGCACCCCGGTAGCCCACGATGAGGACACCCACGCCGACCACCACGATCGCGACCACCAGGCTCAGGACGGTGAGCCGGAGGTCGTAGGTGACCGGGGCCTCCGCCACGTCGAAACCCAACATGGCGACGAAGTGCATCGTCCAGATGCCCGAGCCGATCGAGGCCGCGCCGAGCGCGAGCCAGCCGGGCTTCCAGGCGCTGGCGTTGTGCAGGGAGCGGATGGTGCAGCGCAGCCCCAGCGCACCGCCCAGACATGCCATCACGTACGCCACCACGGGGGTCACGGCGCCGTAGTTGAAACCGTCGATCGTGCCTTGCATGAGCAGGCAGCTCCCTGGCATGTGGAAGGTGTGAAGAAAGAGTGTGAGAGGTGACTTTAGGGTCGCCTTAGTATTTGGCCAAATCTTGATCCAGAAAATTGCCGCAAAATGTATAAAAGTGATCAGTCAAGGGGGTGTTAGGGGATATTTCGGGGACTTCAACCTCAAGATCAAGATAAACGAACGAGAAACGACGACACCTCGCCCCCGCGCACACCCACATCAGGCCACCACGCACATCCACACCGGCCCTCACGAACATTTACGCCGGGCCGCCACGAACAGACACGCCGGGCCACCACGAACAGACACGCCGGGCCACCACGAACACCCATGACAGGCAGCCCCCGCCCCGACCACCCCCGCCCGTCAGCCCTGCGAGAACCCCACTGCACAGCCCCCGACCTGTACGGCAGCATGGGCGCCATGTCCGTACTGACGCGCAACGAAGCGCAGACCCGCGCCCAGCTCCTCGACGTACACCGGTACACGGTCGACCTCGATCTCACAGCAGGCGAGGAGACCTTCGACTCCCGGACCGTCATCCGGTTCACCGCCCGCACGGCCGGAGACACCTTCGTCGAGATCAAGCCGGAGACCCTGCGCTCGCTCAGTCTCGACGGACACCCCCTCGACCCCGCCCTCCTCGACGGAAACCGCTACCCCCTCACCCACCTCACCCAGGGCCCCCACGAACTCACCGTCGACGCCTCCCTCCGCTACTCCCGCACCGGCGAAGGCATGCACCGCTTCACCGACCCCGCCGACGGCCGGACATACGTCTACACCCAGCTCTTCATGGACGACGTCCAACGCGTCTTCGCCGCCTTCGACCAGCCCGACCTCAAGTCCGTCTTCGACATCACCGTCACCGCACCCCACAACTGGACCGTCCTCGGCAACGGCATCGCCACCCGCACCGCCCCCGGCCGCTGGACCATCGCCCCCACCCCACCCATCTCCACCTACCTCGTCGCCGTCGCCGCAGGCCCCTGGCACTCCGTCACCACCGAACACGCGGGAATCCCCTTCGGCATCCACTGCCGCCGCTCACTGGCACCCCACCTCGACACCGACGCCGACGAGATCCTCACCCTCACCCGCGCCTGCTACGACCGCTACCACGAGAAGTTCGACGAGCCCTACCCCTTCGACTCCTACGACCAGGCATTCGTCCCCGAATTCAACGCCGGCGCCATGGAGAACCCCGGACTCGTCACCTTCCGCGACGAATTCATCTACCGCTCCGCCGTCACCGACACCGAACGCCAGACCCGCGCCATGGTCATCGCCCACGAGATGGCCCACATGTGGTTCGGCGACCTCGTCACCCTCACCTGGTGGGACGACATCTGGCTCAACGAGTCCTTCGCCGAATACATGGGCTACCAGACCCTCACCGAAGCCACCCGCTTCACCGACACCTGGGTCGACTTCGGCGTCGCCCGCAAGGGCTGGGGCTACGACGCAGACCAACGCCCCTCCACCCACCCCGTCGCCCCCGACCCCGACGCCGTCCCCGACACCGCCTCCGCCCTGCTCAACTTCGACGGCATCTCCTACGCCAAGGGCGCGTCCGCCCTCCGCCAACTCGTCGCCTGGCTCGGCGAGAAGGACTTCCTCGCCGGAATCAACACCCACTTCGCCCGGCACAGATTCGCCAACGCCACCCTCGCCGACTTCATCGACAACCTCGCCTCCGCCACCGACCGCGACGTCCACGCCTGGGCCGCCACCTGGCTGCGCACCACCGGCATCGACACCCTCACCGCACACACCGAGGACACCGGCCACACCTGGACCCTCGCCGTCGAACACACCGGCAACCGCCCCCACCGCATCGCCGTCGGCACCTACGACCACATGCTCGACACCCAGTCCGGCACCGTCCAACTCGTCCTGCGCTCCCGCTTCGAACTCGACATCCCCCAGGGCGACGCCCCCACCACCCTGCCCGGCCGCCGCCCCGCCCTCGTCGTCCTCAACGACAACGACCTCACCTACGCCAAGATCAGGCTCGACCCCGCGTCCTGGGCCACCACACTCGACCACCTCTCCGGCATCCCCGACCCCCTCACCCGCGCCCTCCTGTGGAACACCGCCCGCGACATGGTCCGCGACGGCGAACTCCACCCCACGGCCTACCTCACCGCCGCCCGCACCCACCTCCCGCACGAGACCGACCTCGCCCTCGTCCACGGCGTCCTCGGCTTCGCCGCCACCCACATCACCGACCGCTACCTCACCCCCCACGACCGACCCGCAGCCCTCAGCACCCTCACCTCACTCTGCCGCGACCTGCTCCGCCGCACCGAAGGCCTCACCGCCAAGGACTGGGAACAAGGCGCCGACACCACCGGCCCCGGCAACCCCGCACCCGGCCTCCGCCTCACCGCCGTACGCCACTTCATCGACGCGGCCACCCAACCCGACGCCATCCAGGACTGGCTGAACGACGGCACCGTTCCCGGCGGACCCGAACTCGACCCCGAACTCCGCTGGCGCATCCTCACCCGACTCGCCGTCCTCGGCGCCACCGACGAAGCAGCCATCGCCGACGAACTCGCCAAGGACCCCAGCGCCACCGGACAGGAAGGCGCCGCCCGCTGCCGCGCCGCCCTCCCCACCCCCGAAGCGAAGACCACCGCCTGGCACGCCATGTTCACCGACGACACCCTCTCCAACTACCTCTTCACCGCCACCGCCCAAGGCTTCTGGCAACCCGAACAGCACGACCTCCTCCACGACTACGTCGCCCGCTACTACCCCGAGGCCACCGCCCTCGCCGTACGCCGAGGCCCCGCCATCGCCGAAGCCGCCGGCCGCCACGCCTTCCCCGCCTACGCCATCGACCCCCACAGCCTCCGCCTCGGCACCGACGCCCTCGACGACCAGGCACTCATCCCCGCCCTGCGACGCAAACTCACCGACCAACTCGACGACCTGCGCCGCGCCCTCGCCGTACGCAACGCCCACTGACCCGCCCACACCGCACCCCGACGGCACGACACACCCACCCACGACCCGACCCGCGCCGTCGGCGTACGCGACACCCATCCGGCGCCAGACCTCGACGTACGCACCACCCACCGTGCCCGGCCCACCCACACCAGGGGGGCCGGGCACAGCCATGCGAACAGCGCACACCCATACCAGCCACGCCCTCGCCGCCCCGGCCGACACCAGGCAGCAGTACCCCTTTCGGGTTCAGATCGTTGGGCTCTTCGGCCGCTCCCCCCGAAACCCCGGCAAGCCGGCACGCCCGCACCCGCGCACCCGAAGGACCACCGGACCCATGCCCACCCCACCCCTGGCCGGAGGCACCGCAGGCCCCACCCACCTGCGCCCCCTCCTCGACACCGTGCTCACCGCACTCCACGACGGCGCCGCCCGCCGCGACGGACCCCTCCCCGCAGGCGGCCCCGACACCATCACCCACCACACGCACCACACCACCGGCCCCCTCGTCCCCGACCACGGCACCGGTCCCCACCACGCCCTGCGCACCCTCGTCACCGCACTCACCGAAGGCGCCGCAGACCCCGCACACCCCCACTGCGCCGCCCACCTCCACACCCCACCCCTCGCCGTCGCCGCAGCAGCCGACCTCGCCGCATCAGCACTCAACCCCTCCATGGACTCCTGGGACCAGGCCCCCGCCGCCTCCGCCCTCGAAGCCACCCTCACCCGCACACTCGCCGCCGAGATCTACCCCCACACCCCCCACCCCGACGCCCTCATCACCACAGGCGGCACCGAAGCCAACCAACTCGCCCTCCTCCTCGCCCGCGAACGCCACGGCCCCGTCCAGACCATCTGCGCCGAGAACGCCCACCACAGCATCGCCCGCGCCACCTGGCTCCTCGGCCTCCCCACCCCCCTCGTCATCCCCGCCCCCACCGGCACCATGGACCTCCCAGCCCTCGAAACCGCCCTCACCCGACACCCAGGCCCCCTCCTCGTCACAGCCACCGCCGGCACCACCGACACCGGCCACATCGACCCCCTCCACGCCATCGCCGACCTCACCCAGGCCCACGGCGCCGAACTCCACATCGACGCCGCGTACGGCGGCCCACTCCTCTTCAGCCCCACCCACCGCCATCTCGTCCACGGCCTTCACCGCGCCCACAGCGTCACCCTCGACCTGCACAAACTCGGCTGGCAACCCGCATCCGCCGGCATCCTCGCCGTCCCCCACCACCACGACCTCGACGCCCTCCACCACCAAGCCCCCTACCTCAACGCAGGCGACGACACCGACGCCGGCCTCCCCGACCTCCTCGGCCGCTCCCTGCGCACCACCCGACGCCCCGACGCCCTGAAAATCGCCGCCACCCTCCAGGCACTCGGCCGCGACGGAATGGCCGACCTCATCGACCGCACCCTCGCCGCCGCCCACCACCTCGCCGACATCATCACCACCACCCCCCACCTCGACCTCTACGCCCGCCCCACCATCAGCACCGTCCTCTTCCGCCCCACCGACACAGACGACACCACCGTCGCCACCATCCGCCGCACCCTCCTCACCCAAGGCAAAGCCGTACTCGGCCGCGCCCACGCCGACAACCGCCTCTGGCTCAAAGCCACCCTCCTCAACCCCCACACCACCCCCGAAGACCTCCGCCGGCTCACCACCCTCGTCACCCACGCCGTCACCGGCCTCACGGAAGGCAGCACCCCCCGATGACCGAACAGCCCGCGGCCACCCCCGACCGGCCGCACGACCTCATCGGCATCGGCATCGGCCCCTTCAACCTCTCCCTCGCCGCACTCGCCCACGGCATCCCCACCACCCCCGACAACCCCCACCCCCTCGCCGCCACCTTCTACGAACAGAACCCCGCCTTCCACTGGCACCCCGGACTCCTCATCGACGGCGCCACCCTCCAAGTCCCCTTCCTCGCCGACCTCGTCACCCTCGCCGACCCCACCAGCCCCTGGACCTTCCTCAACCACCTCCGCACCCAGGACCGCCTCTACCCCTTCTACTTCGCCGAGCGCTTCCACATCGAACGCACCGAATACGACGCCTACTGCCGCTGGGTCAGCCGACACCTCCCCGGCCTCCACTTCGGCCACCAGGTCGACACCATCCGCTGGAACACCGACCGCGCCCTCTTCGAAGTCGACTTCACCCAACTCGACCCCCAAGGCGAAGCCGAAGCACTCGGCCGCGCCTACACCCGCCACATCGCCCTCGGCGTAGGCACCGAACCCTTCATCCCCGAAGCCCTACGCCCCCTCACCGACGCCGCGACCCTCCCCGTCATCCACTCCGCCGACTACCTCCACCACCGACAGGAACTCCTGGCCGCCGAACACGTCACCGTCATCGGATCCGGCCAGTCCGGCGCCGAGATCTTCCTCGACCTCCTCCGCGCCCGCCCCCACGGAACCGAGAAGATCCACTGGCTCGCCCGCACCCCGGCCTTCGCCCCCATGGAGTACTCCAAACTCGGCCTCGAACACTTCACCCCCGACTACACCCGCTACTTCCACGCACTCCCCGAAGCCGTACGCGACACCCTCGTCCCCAGCCAGTGGCAACTCCACAAAGGCATCGACACCGACACCATCGCCGCCATCCACGACGAGCTCTACCGACGCACCCTCCACGGCGGCTGGCCCGACGCCACCCTCACCCCCGGAGTCACCGTCCGCACCGCAGGCCGCATCTCAGGCACCCGCATCGAACTCCACCTCGAACACACCCAGCAGGCCACCCGCACCCGCCTCACCACCGACGCCGTCATCCTCGCCACCGGCTACCACGAACGCCCCCTCGACACCCTCCTCGACGGCATCGACCCCCACATCCGCCGGGACGCCTCCCACCGCCCCCGCGTCGACGAGACATACCGGCTCGACCTCGACCCCGCCGTCACCGGCCACATCTACGTACAGAACGCCGAACGCCACACCCACGGAGTCGGCGCCCCCGACCTCGGCCTCGCCGCCTACCGCAGCGCCACCATCCTCAACGACCTCACCGGCACCACCCCCTACCCCCTCCCACAACGCACCGCGTTCACCACCTTCGGCCTCACCCCCCACCCCACCCCCCGCATCCCCGGCCAAGGCACCACACACACCACCCGCCTCCACCACCACCCGTGAACCCACCCACCCACGACAGAAAGGGGCGGCCCGCACCCGCAGACCGCCCCCGACGACAACGGTGGGACCACCCGGAACAACCACGGGCGGCCCCACCGGCCGGCCCAACACCCGGTACCCAGGCACTCAGAGCACCCCGGGCACCCGGAGCACCCCGAACACTCGAAGCACCCCGAACACCCCAACCACTCAGAACACCGGCACACCCTCACGCGTCAGCCGCCAGTCCACCGAAGCGAACTCCGCCGGATCCACCGAACCCTTCGCCCGCACCCAACCGATGATCGTGTTCCGGATCTCATCCGAATTCGCCCACAACTGCTTCGCACCCGGCACATGCGGGAAGTTACCCCCACCACTCGCCCGGTAATTGTTCACCGCGAACACGAACTCCGCAGCCGGATCCACCGGCCTCCCCCCGAACGACAACCCCACGATCCGCGAACCCACCGGCTGCGCGACATCGATCTCGTACGACACACCCGACACCACGTCATAGTTGTAGTCCGGAACACCATCCGCATTCGTCAACTTCGACGTATCCACCGGCACACCCGAAGCCGTCCGCACGTAATACCGCGCCGAATACTCCAGATAATCCTTGAGCTGCGCACCCGTCAGCAACCGCGCCTCCAGCGTGTTCTCGAACGGATACAGCCCCGCAGCATCCCTGATCGTCACCTCACCGGCCGGAATCGCCGCCGTACGCGAGAAACAAGCGGCCTGCGACAGCACCGGCAACGCCGCGTACTCCCCACCCGCCAACGCCTCCCTCACCGTGTCCGCCTGCACCAGGTTGATCAGATCGATGACCGGCTCGTCCTTCCACGGCGCGTCCACCGTCGACATCGCCACCACCGACGTACCGATCACCTGATTCACATACGCCACCACCTTCGTGTGCTCGTCCCCGAGCATCGACGTGATCCGCGGATCCTCCTCCACCGCATTCGAATTCAACACCTCCGCGCCGACCTTCTCCACGACCCAGCGACCCTTCTCCCACACCAGATCGAAGTCGAACAACGTCAACCGCTGCCCCCACTTCAACGGCTCCGAAAGAACGACCTGCTTACCCGTCTCCTTGTTCGTCACGAAATACTCGGGAATCTCCGAATGCGCGTGACCCACCAGAATCGCATCGATACCCGGCACCTGCTCCGCCACCAGACCCGCCGCGTTCTCCACGTACGGCAACTGATCCCCGTACGACGACGTACCCGACGAACCCGAATGCGCCGAAACGATGACCACATCAGCGCCCATCGAACGAAGCTTCGGCACCCACTTCGCCGCCTGCTCCTCAAGACCCGGGAACACCATCTTCCCGCCCACATTCGCCTTGTCCCAGATCGCTATACCCGGATTCGTCAACCCCAGCACAGCCACCCGCACATCACGGCCGTACGGCGTACGCATCCGCTTGATCACATACGGGGCGAACGCCGGCCGCAACGTCTTCGCGTCCAGCGCGTTCGCACCAAGCAGCGGAAAATCGCACTGCTCCTCGAACTTACGCAGCACCGGAATGCCGTAATTGAACTCATGGTTGCCGAGCGCCGCGGCGTCGTACCCGATCCGGTTCATCGCCTGCGCCATCGGATGCACCGGACCACGCTTCGCCGTGATCGGATCGACCTTCGCGTAGTAGTACGACAACTGCGTGCCCTGGATCGTGTCACCCGCGTCGATCAGCAGCGTGTTCCGCCGCCCACGCTCCTCACGGATCTGCTCCACCAGCGTCGAGATCTTCGCCAGGCCCACATCGTTGTGCGCCTTGTCGTCGAACTCCCTGTCCGTGAAGTAGTCCCAGTTGAAGACGTTGCCGTGCAGGTCCGTCGTCCCCATCACGGTGAACGAGTACCGCTTCGCCGGACGCCCGTGCCCCTTCGCCTCCGCGGCCCCGGCAGGCCCGGCGACAGCCCCGCCCGCCAGCGCCACACCCGCACCGGCAGCGGCCGACCGGCCCAGAAAAGTCCTACGGTTCAACGGCATTCTTGACTCCTCGTCCAGACGAACAACGCGCGTAGATTCTGGCTCAGCCACCACACCCCGCAACACCCCACGCAGGTTTCGATCTGATGACCACCAGCACACCCCACCCCGACGGCGGACGCCCGCGCGACCCGGCCGCGGCACCCTGACCCATCCGCCAACGCCACCCGGAATGCTCATCGGAGCGCACCGCCGCACAATTCAACACTTGTCAATAAGCTTTCACCCAAAGGTTGTTGGGCTTTCATGCAAGGCCAATTACCTACCCGTAGGTAAGGTCTAGGCTCGAACCATGCGCCGAGCGAAAATCGTTTGCACCCTGGGACCCGCAACCGACACATACGAGCAGATCAAGGCACTCGTCGAAGCGGGAATGGACATTGCCCGCCTCAACCTCAGCCACGGCACCTACGCCGAACACGAAGAGCGATACCACCGCGTACGCAAAGCAGCCGAAGAGACCGGACGCAGCGTAGGAATCCTCGCCGACCTTCAAGGCCCGAAGATCCGCCTCGGACGCTTCGCCGAAGGCCCCGTACTCCTTGAACGCGGCGACGACTTCACCATCACCGTCGAACCCATGGAAGGCGACCGCCACACCTGCGGCACTACCTACGACGGCCTCGCCGCCGACGTCACCGCCGGTGAACGCATCCTCATCGACGACGGCCGCGTCACCCTCGAAGTCACCGGCATCGACGGACCCCGCGTCCACACCACCGTCATCGAAGGCGGCATGGTCTCCGACCACAAGGGACTCAACCTCCCCGGCGTCGCCGTCTCCGTCCCCGCACTCTCCGAAAAGGACATCGACGACCTCCGCTGGGCCCTGCGCACCGGCGCGGACGTCATCGCCCTGTCCTTCGTACGCTCGGGACGCGACATCGACGACGTCCACCGCGTCATGGACGAGGAAGGCCGCCGACTCCCCGTCATCGCCAAGGTCGAGAAGCCCCAGGCCGTCGAGAACATCGACGACATCGTCGCCGCCTTCGACGGCATCATGGTCGCCCGCGGCGACCTGGGCGTCGAGATGCCCCTGGAACAGGTCCCGATCGTCCAGAAGCGCGCCATCAAGCTCGCCAAGCGCAACGCCAAGCCGGTCATCGTCGCCACGCAGATGCTCGACTCGATGATCGACAACTCCCGGCCCACCCGCGCCGAGGCCTCCGACGTCGCCAACGCCGTCATCGACGGCACGGACGCGGTGATGCTGTCCGGCGAGACCAGCGTCGGCAAGTACCCCGTCGAGACGGTCCGCACGATGGCCCGCATCGTCGAGGCGGCCGAGGAGGACATCCTCGCCAAGGGCCTCCCGCCCCTCACCGACCGGAACAAGCCCCGCACCCAGGGCGGCGCGGTCGCCCGCGCGGCAGCCGAGATGGGCGACTTCCTCGGCGCGAAGTTCCTGGTGGCCTTCACCCAGAGCGGCGACACGGTCAAGCGGCTCTCCCGCTACCGCTCCCCGATCCCGCTCCTGGCCTTCACCCCGGACCCGGCCACCCGCGCGCAGCTGAACCTGACGTGGGGCGTGGAGACGTTCCTCGGGCCGCACGTGGACTCGACGGACGCGATGGTGGCGCAGGTGGACGAGGAACTGCTGAGGATCGGCCGCTGCAAGAAGGGAGACGTGGTGGTCATCACGGCGGGCTCACCGCCGGGAGTGGCCGGCTCCACGAATCTGGTGCGGGTGCACCACATCGGTGAGGACGACAGCCCGAAGTGACGGTCGTCAGTACTTCGGCCCGACGTGAGCGTCCATGAGCGCCACGGATGCCCGTCGGGCTACGGAGATGTTTTTCCCGTTGGTGTGCTTCCACTCAACCCCCACATGGTCGAGCGTGCTGGTGAAGAGGCCCAGGATGTCTGCCGACAGGTTGGTGAAGAAGTACCGGGGGTACTCGTACCGTTTCCGCTCACCACGGACGAGGCGGGTGGTCCAGTTGATGATCCGGCAGCCGTCGGAGTGGATGAGGCCGCGGATGAAGTCCCACGGGTGGGCGTCCACGATCTTCTGTTGCCATGCTTCGAGGGCGATCTTGCGGTCGTGCTTCTTTCCGGGGCCGTGCTGAGGGAAGAGGCATGGCCAGTGCTTGCTCCAGCACGTGACGTACTGACAGCCCGGACTCGCTACCCGGCAAACCTTGTTTGACGGCCGCACCTTCAGTACGGCTGCGACGCAGGCGTCGATGAGGCCCGGCCATGCGTCGGCGCATGCGATTCGGAGAGAGTACACACCCCGTCGATTGAAGCTGATGCAGCCGTCTCCGAGGTACAGGCCGAGTAAGTAGCTGTAGGCGACCGGATCTTGGGGTGCCACGGGGGCGTCACTGCATCTGGGGCAAGGGGTGGAGCGGCCGAGAGGGTCTATCCGGACAAGCCATGACCGGATCGCGGCACGGGAAATGCCGGTCTGCTTGCTGACCGAGTTCTGGCTGTAGCCCTGGTCGAGGAGGGCCAGCGCGCGTTTGCGCGTTTCGAGGTCGTACACACTTCCGAGCCTGGTCGGATTGTGGTGCGCAGACGTGGAAACGGTGCTGCAGTCACACGATCACGTGAATGCGTACCATTTCCTTGCAACCTTCGAATCGAAGGAAAAGTGCCCCAGGTGGGATTCGAACCCACACTGTCGGCTGTTTGAGAGCCGCCTCTCTAACCAGTTGGAGTACTGGGGCCTTAGAAAGGAAGGGCCACGAGTGCCCCGCGTAGTGACACCATACCGCAGCTAGGTAGGCTCAAGGAGCTGCATCTGCCCCGTAACGAGGAGCCCCGTGACCACCCCCGAGTCGCCCCAGCCCGTAGACGACGCCGACGACGACAAGTCGCACGTCCCGCCGCTGACGACCCGCGTCGTCATCGCCGAGGACGAGGCGCTCATCCGCCTCGACCTCAAGGAGATGCTGGAGGAGGAGGGCTACGCGGTCGTCGGTGAGGCCGGGGACGGGCAGCAGGCCGTCGAGCTGGCGCGGGAGCACCGGCCGGACCTGGTCATCCTCGATGTGAAGATGCCGGTGCTCGACGGCATCTCCGCGGCCGAGAAGATCGCCGAGGAGTCCATCGCCCCCGTCCTGATGCTCACCGCCTTCTCGCAGCGCGACCTCGTCGAGCGGGCCCGGGACGCCGGGGCGATGGCGTACCTCGTGAAGCCGTTCAGCAAGAGCGACGTGGTGCCCGCCATCGAGATGGCCGTGTCCCGCTTCGCGGAGCTGAAGGCGCTGGAGAACGAGATCGCCGACCTCTCCCAGCGGCTGGAGACCCGGAAGCTGGTGGACCGGGCGAAGAGCATCCTGCAGACGGACTACGGGCTCTCCGAGCCTGCCGCGTTCCGCTGGATCCAGAAGACGTCGATGGACCGCCGTCTGTCGATGCAGCAGCTCGCCGAGGCACTGATCGAGGACGCCGAGGAGAAGAAGAAGGCGGCCGAGTAGCGCCGTACGGACATACGAACGAGGCCCGCCCCCGAACGACCGGGGGCGGGCCTCCTTCGTATGGTGCGGAGGGGTCAGTCCTCGCCGAGGTAGGCCTTGCGGACCGACTCGTCGTGGAGGAGATCCGCGCCGGTGCCGGAGAGGACGACCTTGCCGACCTCCATGACGTGGCCCTGGTCCGCGAGGGAGAGGGCGGCCTGCGCGTTCTGCTCGACGAGCAGGATCGTGGTGCCCGCCGCCTTGAGCTGGACGATGGTCTCCATGATCTTCTGCATCATGATCGGGGAGAGGCCCATGGAGGGCTCGTCGAGCATGAGCAGCTTGGGCTGGGACATGAGTGCGCGGCCCATGGCGAGCATCTGCTGTTCGCCGCCGGAGAGGGTTCCCGCGGCCTGCTTCCGGCGTTCCCCGAGGATGGGGAAGAGGTCGTAGGCGCGCTGGATGTCCTTCTCGATGCCTGCCTTGTCGGTGCGGAGGAAGGCGCCGAGCTGGAGGTTCTCCGCGATGGTGAGGCGGGGGAAGATGTGGCGTCCCTCGGGGGAGTGGGCGAGGCCCAGTGCCACGATCTTGTGGGCGGGGATGCCGGTGAGGGGCTTCCCGTCGAAGAGGATCCGGCCGCCGGAGGGCTTGAGGAGTCCGGAGAGGGTGCGCAGGGTGGTGGTCTTGCCCGCGCCGTTGGTGCCGATGAGGGTGACGACCTGGCCGGCTTCGACGCTGAAGGAGATTCCCTTGACGGCTTCGATCTTGCCGTAGGCGACCCTGAGGTCCTCGACCTCGAGCAGTGCGGTCACTGGCCTTCCCCTTCTGTGCTGGTGGTGCGCTTGGCCTCGTCCGTCTTCGGCGTTGCGGCTTCGGCGGTGTCCGTGGCCCCGGGCTCCGCCGCCGCTTCCGTCTGCTCGGCCTCCGGTGCGGCCTCGGGCGCGGCATCGGCTTCGGGGGCCGGCACCGGCTCGGGTGCGGGGGCTTCCTTCTTGTCGGGGGTGTCCCCTTCGAAGGGTGTGCCGAGGTAGGCGGCGATGACGCGTTCGTCGCTCTGGACGACGGCGGGTGTGCCTTCGACGAGTTTCTCGCCCTGGACGAGGCAGGCGACGCGGTCGCAGAGGTTGAAGATGAAGCGCATGTCGTGCTCGATGACGAGTACGGCGATGCCCATGTCCCGGATGGCGAAGATGAGTTCTTCGGTGACGCGGGTTTCCTGCGGGTTCATGCCGGCGGTGGGCTCGTCCAGGAGGAGGAGGCCGGGGTCGCTGGCGAGGGCGCGCGCGATCTCCAGCTTGCGCTGGTCTCCGTAGGGGAGGTTGCGTGCGAGGTGGTCGGCCTTGTCCTGGAGGCCGATGAACTCGAGGAGTTCCATGGCTCGTGCGTGGGAGGCGGCTTCGGCCCTCTTGAACCCGGGGCCGCGCAGGAGTGCGGACCAGAGGCCTTCCTTGGTCCTGGTGTGGCGTCCGACGAGGACGTTCTCCAGGACGGTCATGTTGGCGAAGAGCCGGATGTTCTGGAAGGTGCGGGCGATGCCTGCCTGGGTGACGAGGTGGGGCTTGGGCGGCAGGACGGTGCCCTTGTAGCGGACCTTGCCCTCGGTGGGGACGTAGAGGCCGGTGAGGCAGTTGAAGAAGGTGGTCTTGCCGGCGCCGTTGGGGCCGATGAGGCCGACGATCTCGCCGGCGTTGACCTTGAGGTCGACGTCGCGTACGGCGGTGAGGCCGCCGAAGCGCATGGTGACGCCGCTCGCGTCCAGGACCGGCGTGGTGGTCTCGGTGGTGGTCGTCATGTCGTTCACGCCCCCGCCTTCACGGTGCCGACGCCGGATGCGGGCAGGGTGCCCTCGGGTGTGTCGAGTTGGCCGGTCTCGTGGTATTCGAGCTGGGCCCGCCGGTTGGCGATGAGGCCTTCGGGGCGGAAGCGCATCAGCAGGATGAGTGCGAGGCCGAAGCCGAGGAGCTGGTAGTCCTGGAGGAACTGCAGCTTCGCGGGGATCATGTACAGGAGCGTGGCGCCGATCAGGGGTCCGCTGATCGTTCCCATGCCGCCGAGGATGACCGCGGCGAGGAGGAAGGCGGAGTTGGGCGGCACGGGGCCGGCGAAGACGTACATCTCCGGGACGACGGTGCTCTGTACGTGGGCCTGGACGGTGCCGGCGAGTCCGGCGAGGGTGGCGCCGAGTGCGAAGGCGATGAGCTTGACGCGGAAGCCGTTGATGCCCATGGCGGTGGCCGCGGTCTCGTCCTCGCGGATGGCGACCCAGGCGCGGCCGATGCGGGAGCTGCCGGCTCGGCTGAAGACGAGGACCACGAGGATCATCGCGAGCAGCATGAGCAGGTAGTAGTTGGCGTATCCGCCGAGTTCGATGCCCAGGACGGTGTGGGATTCGCCGAAGTCGTATCCGAAGAAGACGAGGTCGGGGATGTTGGGTACGCCGTTGGGGCCGTTGGTGACGCGGGGTCCGGATACGCCGTCGAGGTTGCCTACGGTGATGCGGAAGATCTCGCCGAAGCCGAGGGTGACGATGGCGAGGTAGTCGCCGCGGAGTCGGAGTGTGGGTGCTCCGATGATGACGCCGAAGATCAGGGAGACGGCTGCTCCGGTGAGGACGGCTGCCCAGAAGGGGAAGTGGACGTCGAAGGCGGATGCGGTGGTGCCCGAGACGAGTGCGGCGGTGTAGGCGCCGACGCCGAGGAAGGCGACGTATCCGAGGTCGAGGAGTCCGGCGAGGCCGACGACGATGTTCAGCCCGAGTGCGACGGTCGCGAAGATGAGGATGTTGACCGCGATGAGGGTGTACTGGTCGGTGTTCTGGGTGAAGGGGAACGCTGCTGCGGCGACGAATGCGGCGGCCACGGCGATGGAGCGGTATTTGGTGGTGAGTGCGGAGAGCCGGGCCATGATGCCGGCTTTGAAGAGGGCGCCGATGGCGAAGCCGGCGGTGAGCAGGTAGCCGGTGAAGAGTTCGGCGTACTCGGTGTCGATGCCGTAGGTGACGACGAAGAGGCCGACTCCGAAGGCGATGACGATGATGAGGATCTCGGCCCAGGAGGGGAGGTCCTTGGGGCGTGAGGCCTTGCGGGTGTCGTCGGGCAGGAGGAGGGCGACGAGCGGGATGGCGGAGGCCACCGCTGCTACGAAGCCGCCGGGCTCCAGGTTGACGATGCCGCCGAGTTCGACGGTGATGGCGATGACGGTGAACCAGGTGGTACCGAAGGCGCCGAGGGCGAGGAACTGGAGTGCTTTGGTGGTTCCGGTGGGTGCGATCCAGCGGAGGCCGGGGATGTCGAGGGCGGCGAGTGCGTACAGGAGTACGAGGGCGCCTGCGACGAGGGTGAGGACCTGG
Source organism: Streptomyces sp. NPDC058637 (assembly GCF_042717325.1). Taxonomy (NCBI): domain Bacteria; kingdom Bacillati; phylum Actinomycetota; class Actinomycetes; order Kitasatosporales; family Streptomycetaceae; genus Streptomyces; species Streptomyces sp. NPDC058637. The sequence goes on from NZ_JBHXRD010000039.1 coordinate 20,088, forward strand.
AGGCCGCCGGGGTAGCCGTAGACGGTGAGGTCGCCGGGGAACTCGTCGGTGTAGGTCCAGGACATGAAGGTGCTGGCGATGGTCGCGATGCCGCCGAGGGCGGTGAGGCGGCGCAGGCCGGTGGTCCGGGAGCTGGTGGCCGGGGTGGCGGCCGCGGTTTTGGTGGTGTCGGTTGTCATGGCTCTCACGCCCGATCCGCGACGCGCTCGCCGAGCAGGCCTTGTGGCCTGACGAGGAGGACGACGATGAGAAGTACGAATGCCCAGACGTTGGCCCAGGCGCCGCCGCCGAGCTGCTGCATGCCGGGGATCTCTTCGATGTAGGCGATGGAGAGGGCTTCGGCGAGGCCGAGGACGACTCCGCCGACCATGGCTCCGTAGATGTTGCCGATGCCGCCGAGGACTGCGGCGGTGAAGGCCTTGAGTCCGAGGAGGAAGCCCATCTCCCAGCCGATCTGGCCCTTGTCGACTCCGTAGGCGACGGCTGCGACGGCTGCGAACGCGGCACCGATGGCGAAGGCCATCACGATGATGCGGTCGGTGTTGATGCCCATGAGCTTGGCCGTGTCGGGGTCCTGTGCGGTGGCCTGCATGGCGCGGCCGCTGCGGCTCTTGGAGACGAACATGCCGAGGGCGAGCATGCACAGGGGGGCGAGGACGAGGATGAAGGCGTCGGCGCGCTGGATGTACAGGTTGTCGAGCAGTTGGAAGGAGCCGCCGTGGAATTCGGGGAAGCTGAGGGGCTTCTTCGCGTCGGGGTAGAAGCCCCAGACGAGCTGCTGGAGGACGATCGAGAGGCCGATCGCGGTGATGAGCGGGGCGAGCCGGGGGGCTCCGCGCAGTGGTCGGTAGGCGAAGCGTTCCGCGGCTGTTGCTACGGCGACGGAGGCGATTGCGCCGCCGACGATCATGAGGGGTATGGCCACCAGGAGGGACGTTCCGCTGGGGAGCGCCAGGTAGGTGGTGAGGGCGCCGAAGCCCCCGATCATGAAGATCTCGCCGTGGGCGAAATTGATGAGCTGGACGATCCCGTACACCATGGTGTACCCGATGGCTATGAGGCCATAGAGCGCGCCGAGTGCGAGACCGTTGGCCAGCTGTTGCGGCAGTTCGTTCACCGCAGTGCCTCCGATGAGCTTGTCGGATATGACACCGCGCGAGGGCGCTGTTTGCGCCCTCGCGCGGTCAGGAGCATGTGCTGTGGGTGTGCTGGGTGATCAGTCTTCGAACGTGGCGCTCTTGACGTCCTTCCAGGCGCCCTTCTGGACCTCGTAGACGGTGAGCTGCTTGTTGGTGGTGTCACCGAACTCGTCGAAGGAGACCTTGCCGGTCACGCCGTCGAAGGAGACCTTGGACATGGCCTCGGTGACCTTGGCGCGGGCGTCCTCGGGGAGCTTGCCGTCGTTGTCGGCGACGACGGCCTTGACGGCCTGGATGATGGCCCATCCGGCGTCGTAGGAGTAGCCGCCGTAGGCCGCGTAGGGGTCCTTGTAGCCGCCGGCCGCGTAGTCGGTGATGAACTGCTTGGCGGTCGGGAGGGCCTCGACGGGGTAGCCGATGGACGTGGCGTAGTCGCCGTCGTTGGCCTCACCGGAGGCGCTGATGAAGGCGGGGTCGTAGATGCCGTCGCCGCCCATGGTGGGGATCTTGGCGCCGGTCTTCTTGATCTGGTCGGAGAGCAGGCCGCCCTCGGGGTACTGGCCGCCGTAGTAGACGGAGTCGGCGCCGGCGCTCTTGACCTTGTCGGCGGTGCTGGAGAAGTCGGTCTCCTTCACCGTGACGTGGTCGGTGCCGACGACCTTGCCGCCGAGGCGCTCGAATTCCGCGGAGAAGATCGCGGCGAGGCCGGCGCCGTAGGTCTGCTTGTCGTCGACGACGTAGACCTTCTTCTTCTTGGCGTCGTTGTACAGGTACTGGGCGGCGAACTTGCCCTGGACGACGTCGGTGGCGCAGGTGCGGAAGTAGGTCTTGAAGGTGCGCTTGGGTTCGCCCGTGGCCCAGTTGTCGCCCTGGCTGAGTGCCGGGTTGGTGTTGGCGGGGGAGACCTGGGCGAGGCCTGCCTTGTCGAAGACGCCCTGCATGGACTGGGCGACGCCCGAGTTCAGGGGGCCGACGGCTCCGAGGACGTCCTTGTTGCCGACGAACTTGGTGGCGTTGGCCTGTCCGGAGGCGGGGACGGCCTGGTCGTCGAGGGCTTCGATCTTGAATTCGATGCCGGGGACTTCGTTGTTCTTGTTGGCGGTCCTGGCCGCGAGGTCCACGGAGTTCTTGATGCCCTGGCCGAGTGCGGAGAGGGAGCCGGTCAGCGGGGCGTCGACACCGATGACGACGGTGGTCTTGCTGTCGCTGCCGCCGTCGCCCTTGCTGTTGTCGTCGCGCGAACCGCAGGCGGTGAGTGTGAGTGCACCGGTGGTGAGCACTGTGGTGAGGATGATCAAAGAACGGTGTCGCACGAAAGGTCCTTTCCCTGGCGCGGCCTCCTCTGCATGAGGTGCCGTGACTACGCCGGGCTGTACTGGTCGATACAGGGCCGTGCAGTAGACACGCCCGGCGGCGCGGTGACTGGCCGTGACTCTATGGGCAGGGGCGGGGTCGGGGATGGGGGTGGAGCAGGATGTGACTGTCTTGTTATGCCCTTGAGCAAGGCTTGAGGTGGCTGTGTGGACATGTACGGCTTTCTGCCGGGCGGGGAAGTGACCGCATGGTGAGAACGTGCAGCTCTGCTAAGGGGCTTGGGTGGATCTTGGTGCTGTCGCACGAATCGGGGCGCAAGGGGCGTGGCGAGGTCGCGCCGGTGGGTCGGCGGGGGTGCGGTGGCCGTTTTCGTGTATTGCACATTTGTTACGCAGTGTTACATCTGGCGATGGGTTCGATTCGCTGCGGCTGCCTGAGTGGCTGCTGACGTGCCTCGTGGAGCATGTGTGCGGGTCAGGAGTGTTGACGGTGCGTGTCCGGCAACATTCCGGAAATGCTTCGGATATGGGTCCGCCCGGTCCGGAATGCGGTGCGCATTCCGGACCGGGCGGCGGGTTCCGGGGGTCTGGTGGTCAGCCGGCGGCGGGCCGTTCCGTGTCGCGCAGGAGGCAGGTGAGGCGGGCGGTACAGACCCGCTTGTCCTGTTCGTCGGTGATGACGATTTCGTACGTGGCGGTGGAGCGGCCACGGTGCACGGGGGTGGCGACGCCCGTCACGAGGCCGCTGCGCGCGCCGCGGTGGTGGGTGCAGTTCAGGTCCACGCCGACGGCGATCTTGCCGGCTCCGCCGTGGAGCATGCTGCCGACGGAGCCGAGGGTCTCGGCGAGGACGGCCGATGCGCCGCCGTGGAGCAGGCCGTAGGGCTGGGTGTTGCCCTCGACGGGCATGGTGCCCACGACGCGCTCGGCGGACGCCTCGACGATCGTGACGCCCATGCGCTCGCCGAGGTGCCCGGCGGAGAAGAGGGCGGGGAGGTCGACGCCGAGTGCGGCGTACTCGTCGATGATCTCCTGGGGGAACGTGGGTGCGGTGTGCTCGCCCATGGGGTCCGGCTCCGATCGTCTGCGGTCGTTCGCTGGTGTGTGCCCTGTTCTTATCAGACGGCTGAGCGAACGCTTAGGGGCCGGTGTCCGCGGCCGGGACACCCACCGGTCCCGGCGGCCCTCAGGTGTTCGCGGCCTGCTCGAAGCGGACGACGACCGACTTGCTGGCCGGGGTGTTGCTGGTGTCCGCGGTCGCGTCGAGCGGGACGAGCACGTTGGTCTCGGGGTAGTACGCGGCGGCGCAGCCCCGTGCGGTCGGGTAGTGCACGACGCGGAAGCCCGGTGCCCGGCGCTCGACGCCGTCCTTCCACTCGCTCACGAGGTCGGTGTACGAGCCGTCGGCCAGTCCGAGCGTGCGGGCGTCGTCGGGGTTGACCATGACGATGCGGCGTCCGCCCTTGATGCCGCGGTAGCGGTCGTCGAGGCCGTAGATCGTGGTGTTGTACTGGTCGTGGGAGCGCAGGGTCTGCAACAGCAGTCTGCCTTCGGGGAGTTCGGGGTACTCGACGGGTGCGGCGGTGAAGTTGGCCTTGCCGGTGGCGGTGGGGAAGCGGCGTTCGTCGCGCGGGGCGTGGGGCAGGGAGAAGCCGCCCGGTCGTGCGACGCGGGCGTTGAAGTCCTCGAAGCCGGGCACGACGCGTGAGATGCGGTCGCGGATCGTCCCGTAGTCCTTCTCGAAGTCCTCCCAGGGCGTGGTGGACCGGGGGCCGAGGACGGCGCGGGCCAGGCGGGCGACGATGGCGGGCTCGGAGAGCAGGTGGGGGCTCGCGGGGGTGAGGTTGCCGCGCGAGGAGTGGACGAGGCCCATGGAGTCCTCGACGGTGACGAACTGCCTCTTCCCCGCCTGGACGTCCTTGTCGGTGCGTCCGAGGGTGGGCAGGATGAGGGCGCGGGTGCCGGTGACGGCGTGGGAACGGTTGAGCTTGGTGGACACGTGGACGGTGAGCCGGGCGCGGCGCATCGCTGTCTCGGTGACGGTGGTGTCGGGTGTCGCGGCGACGAAGTTGCCGCCCATGGCGAAGAAGACCTTGGCCTCGCCGTCGCGCAGTGCCTGGATGGACCGGACGACGTCGTAGCCGTGGTGGCGCGGTGAGGTGATGCCGAATTCCCGGTCCAGGGCGTCGAGGAAGGCGGCCGAGGGCCGTTCGAAGATGCCCATGGTGCGGTCGCCCTGGACGTTGGAGTGGCCGCGTACGGGGCACACCCCGGCGCCGGGCCGGCCGATGTTGCCGCGTAGCAGGAGGAAGTTGACCACTTCGCGGATGGTCGGTACGGAGTGTTTGTGCTGGGTGAGGCCCATGGCCCAGCAGACGACGGTGCGCTTCGAGGCGAGGACCATGGCGAGGGCCTGCTCGATGGCCTCGCGTTCCAGGCCGGTGGCGGCGAGGGTCCCGGCCCAGTCGGCGGTGCGGGCGGCTGCGGCGAACTCCTCGTAGCCGTGGGTGTGTTCGGCGACGAAAGCGGTGTCGACGGCTCCTTCGGTCCGAAGGATCATCTTGTTGAGGAGGCGGAAGAGGGCCTGGTCGCCGCCGATGCGGATCTGCAGGAAGAGGTCGTTGAGGGCCGCGCCCTTGAGCATGCCGCGGGCGGTCTGGGGGTTCTTGAACCGTTCCATGCCGGCCTCGGGCAGCGGGTTCACCGAGATGATCTTCGCTCCGGAGGCCTTGGCCTGCTCCAGGGCGGCGAGCATCCGGGGGTGGTTGGTGCCCGGGTTCTGTCCGGCGACGATGATCAGGTCGGCCTGGTGGAGATCGTCCAGGCTGACGCTGCCCTTGCCGATGCCGATGGTCTCGGTGAGCGCCGATCCCGATGACTCGTGGCACATGTTGGAGCAGTCCGGAAGGTTGTTGGTGCCGAACTCCCGGGCGAAGAGCTGGAGCAGGAACGCCGCCTCGTTGCTGGTGCGGCCCGAGGTGTAGAACAGGGCCTCGTCGGGGGAGGCGAGCGCCGTGAGCTCCTCGGCGAGGATCTCGAAGGCGCGCTCCCAGGTCACGGCTTCGTACCGGTCGGCGCCCTCGGGCAGATACACAGGTTGCGTGATGCGGCCCTGCTGGCCGAGCCAGTAGCCGCTGCGGCCGGCCAGGTCGGCGACGGGGTGCGCGGCGAAGAAGTCGGGGGTGACACGGCGCAGGGTCGCCTCCTCGGCGACGGCCTTGACACCGTTCTCGCAGAATTCGGCGGTGTGCCGCTTGTCGCCTTCGGGCCAGGCGCAGCCGGGACAGTCGAACCCGTCCTTCTGGTTGACCTTGAGGAGGGTCCGCGCGGTGCGCCGTAGCCCCATCTGCTGCTGGGCGACGATCAGGCTGTGGGCGACGGCGGGCAGCCCCGCGGCCGCGTGCTGGACCGCTTCGACCTGCGGGGCGTCCTGGACCGGGTCACCGGTCGGGGGCTTGGTGGCCATGGTTGCTCCCCTTCGAGCGCTTCTTCCTCTTTCGATCGTGTCATGCGTCCGCGCGGTGGTGCCCGGTGGGAAGGCGGGGATCCGGGAGGGCCGGGCGGGAGCTGTGCCAGTGGGCTCGAGCGGTGCGCGAGTGGGGGACGAGCGGCGGCCGGTCCGGATTGTCAGTGGTCCGTGGCAGGATCGGGGGCGTGGCTGAGACGGCATCGAAGAAGACGGCAGACAACCGACCGCGCCTGCTCCTGATGGACGGGCACTCCCTGGCGTACCGGGCGTTCTTTGCGCTCCCCGCGGAGAATTTCACGACCGGCACGGGGCAGCCGACGAACGCCGTGTACGGCTTCGCGTCGATGCTGGCGAACACGCTGCGCGACGAGGCGCCCACGCACTTCGCGGTGGCCTTCGACGTGTCCCGCAAGACATGGCGTTCGCAGGAGTTCCCGGCGTACAAGGCGAATCGTTCCAAGACCCCCGACGAGTTCAAGGGGCAGGTGGAGCTGATCGGTGAGCTGCTCGACGCGATGCGCGCCGACCGGTTCGCCGTCGACGGCTTCGAGGCGGACGACGTCATCGCGACGCTGGCCACGCAGGCCGAGGCCGCGGGTTTCGAGGTGCTGATCGTCACGGGTGACCGGGACTCCTTCCAGCTGATCACGGAAAACGTGACGGTGCTGTACCCGACGAAGGGTGTCTCCGAGCTGACGCGCTTCACCCCGGCGAAGGTCGAGGAGAAGTACGGGCTCACCCCGCGGCAGTATCCGGACTTCGCGGCGCTGCGTGGCGACCCGTCGGACAATCTTCCGGGCATCCCGGGTGTCGGTGAGAAGACCGCCGCGAAGTGGATCAACCAGTTCGGTTCGTTCGACGACCTCGTGGCGCGTGCCGAGGAGGTCAAGGGCAAGGCGGGGCAGAATTTCCGTGACCATCTGGACGCGGTCCGGATGAACCGCCGGCTGACCGAGATGGTCCGGGACGTGGAGCTGCCGAAGGCCCCGCAGGAGCTGGAGCGCGCTCCGTACGACCGTACGGCGGTCACGGGTGTGCTGGACGTCCTGGAGATCCGTAACCCGAGCCTGCGGGAGCGGCTGATGGCCGTCGACCCCGGTGCGGCCGGGCAGGAGGAGGCCGCTCCCGAGCCCGCGTCCGGTGTGGAGCTGGACGGTTCGGTGCTGGGTTCGGGCGAGGTGGCGCCCTGGCTGGAGGCCCACGGCGGGCAGCCGCTCGGTGTCGTCACGGTCGACACCTGGGCGCTGGGGGCGGGCAGCGTGACCGAGGTGGCGCTGGCCGCCGCGGACGGGGCCGCCGCCTGGTTCGATCCCTCGCGGCTCGACGAGGCCGACGAGCGGGCGTTCGCCGCGTGGGTCGCCGACCCGGAGCGCCCCAAGGTCATGCACAACGCGAAGAGCGCCATGCGGGTCTTCCCCGAGCAGGGCTGGCGGATCGAGGGTGTCACGATGGACACCGCGCTGGCCGCCTACCTGGTCAAGCCCGGTCGCCGTTCGTTCGCCCTGGACGCGCTGTCCGTGGAGTACCTGGGGCGTGAGCTGGCCCCCGCCGCCGCGTCCGACGGTCAGCTGGCCTTCGGCGCCGACGACAGGGCGGAGGCCGACGCGCTGATGTCGCAGGCCCGTGCCGTCCTGGATCTGGGCGACGCGTTCACGGTGCGTCTGCGGGAGGTCGGTGCGGCGGATCTGCTGCATGACATGGAGCTGCCCACGTCGATCCTGCTGGCCCGTCTGGAGCGGCACGGCATCGCGGCCGACCGGGAACACCTGGAAGGCATGGAGCAGCAGTTCGCGGGTGCGGTGCAGCAGGCGGTGAAGGAGGCGCACGCCGCGGTGGGGCGTGAGTTCAACCTCGGGTCGCCCAAGCAGCTCCAGGAAGTCCTCTTCGGTGAGCTGGCGCTGCCCAGGACGAAGAAGACGAAGACGGGTTACACGACGGACGCCGACGCGCTGGCCTGGCTGGCCGCGCAGACCGAGCACGAGTTGCCGGTCATCATGCTGCGCCACCGTGAGCAGGCGAAGCTGCGGGTCACGGTCGAAGGCCTGGTCAAGACGATCGGTGCTGACGGCCGTATCCACACCACGTTCAACCAGACGGTCGCGGCGACCGGTCGGCTCTCGTCCACGGATCCGAATCTGCAGAACATCCCGGTCCGTACGGACGAGGGGCGGGCGATCCGCCGGGGCTTCGTCGTCGGTGAGGGCTTCGAGACGCTGATGACGGCGGACTACAGCCAGATCGAGCTGCGTGTGATGGCGCACCTCTCCGAGGACGCCGGCCTGATCGAGGCGTTCACCTCTGGGGAGGACCTGCACACGACGGTCGCCTCGCAGGTGTTCGGCGTCGAGAAGTCGGCCGTCGACGCCGAGATGCGCCGCAAGATCAAGGCGATGTCGTACGGGCTGGCGTACGGGCTCTCCGCGTTCGGGCTCTCCCAGCAGCTGAACATCGAGCCCGGCGAGGCGCGCGGGCTGATGGACACCTACTTCGAGCGGTTCGGCGGTGTCCGCGACTATCTCCACCGTGTCGTGGAGGAGGCCAGGTCCACCGGGTACACGGAGACGGTCTTCGGCCGCCGCCGGTATCTGCCCGACCTGACCAGTGACAACCGTCAGCGGCGCGAGATGGCCGAGCGGATGGCGCTCAACGCCCCGATCCAGGGGACCGCGGCCGACATCGTGAAGGTCGCGATGCTCAAGGTGGACAAGGCGCTCACCGAGGCGGAGCTGACCTCGCGGATGCTGCTCCAGGTCCATGACGAAATCGTCTTGGAGATCGCGGGGGGCGAGCGCGAGCGGGTCGAGGAGATCCTCCGCAGGGAGATGTCCACGGCGGTCGAGCTCCGTGCTCCGCTGGACGTCTCGGTCGGGGTCGGCGGGGACTGGGAGTCGGCCGCCCACTGACGGCTCCGCCACTCGCCGTCGAGGGCGTCCTCCTCACACGAGGAGGGCGCCCTCGTCATGTACGGAGGGCGTCCTCGTCGGCCGGGCGGACGGGTGCGGTCCGTGTGCCGGGACCGTCAGGCGGGCGGGGAGCGGTCCGGGCCCGCAGCCGCATCCACGCCCCGTACAGCACGAGCCCGACGGCGAGTCCCGCGCCGGCGCCGAAGCAGGCGGTGGGGATGATGTCGAGCGGTGTGTCGATGTGCCCGAAGTAGGCCCACCAGCGGGCGCACCGGTGGGCGACGCCGAGCAGGACGCAGACGGCGAGCAGCGTGACCGCCCAGCGGCGCTCCGCCCGGCCGAGCACCGGCACGGACTCCGGCACCGGAAGGGGCGCGGTCCGCCGCAGCCCGGAGTACGTGAACCAGGCCAGGACCGTCAGCGCCACGGCCGAACTGCCGTACTGGACCAGCTGGAACACCGGGAAGCCGCCGACGCTGCGGCTGAGCACCGGCACCAGTTCGGTGCCCCACCGGCTGTGATGGGTGAAGGCGTCCCACACGACATGGGTGCCCGACCCGATGACCGCGGACAGTGCGAACCACGCCGCCGCGGGGAGGACCGGAGCCCCGGGTTCCCGCCGCCGGCCCCGTACGAAGGTGTGCACGCGGCCCTGCCACGACGCCGGCAGCAGGGCGACCAGCGGGTCGCGCAGCAGCAGCCACAACGCCACGACCGCACCGGTGATGAGCACGTCCACGGTGAACACGCCCCCCACGGAGTGCGTCACCTCGCCGAACTCCATCGCTCCCGGGATCGCCGTGTCCGCGTAGTACGTGATGTCGGGGGCGAACGAACCCGCGACGAGGGCGGAGGCGACCAGTGGGCCCCGGCCCGTCCCGGACCGGCGGATCCCGGGGAGCACGGCCGCGGCGTGGCTGAGGGTGAAGGGCATGGCGGCAAGTATGCGTGAGCCCCCGTCACGGCCTGTCCGGGCTGTCGTGCAAATTGCCGACGGGAAGGTGAAAAGTCGGTAAGAACCGGTCATGGACCGGTGTTCGGGCGGCGCCCGTTGCCGTAGGGTCGCCTGAGTCCTCGCGCTGGGGAGCGCGAACAGCCGTCGACGGGGAGGGACCAGAACGTATGGCAGCGCAATTCGGCCGCCGGCTGCGCAGGGGGGCCACCACCACCGCTGTGGCCGCCGCCGCGGTGGCCGCCCTCGCCGCGTCGCAGGCCCCTGCGGCGCCACTGGCCGCGAGCACGGCGGGCGGTGACCCGGCGGCAACCGGTGCGACCCCGTCCGGTGACAGCGCGGCCACCGGCAACTCGCCGTACTACACGGACCTGCCGCCGCTCACCACGCCCAACAAGCCCGGCGCGTCCGTGAATCTGCCGGTGACCGGCAGTGCGGAAGCGGGCATACCGGCCACGATCCTGGCGGCGTACAAGAAGGCCGAGCAGGACCTCGCGAGCACCGACGCCGCCTGCCGGCTGCCGTGGCAGCTCCTCGCCGCGATCGGCAAGGTCGAGTCCGGCCAGGCGCGCGGCGGGAAGGTCGACGACAACGGGACCACGTTCTCCCCGATCCTCGGCCCGGCCCTCAACGGGCAGGGCTTCGCCCTGATCAAGGACAGTGACGGCGGGGCGTACGACGGGGACTCGACCCACGACCGTGCGGTCGGCCCGATGCAGTTCATCCCGCAGACCTGGGCGACGTGGGGCCGGGACGGGAACGGGGACGGCCGCAAGGACCCCAACAACATCTACGACGCGGCGCTGTCCGCCGGGCGCTACCTCTGCGCGGGTACCCGCGACCTGGCTGTGGCGGCGGACCTCGACCAGGCGGTGCTGAGCTACAACCACTCGCGGGAGTACCTGCGTACGGTGCGCTCCTGGTTCGACTACTACAAGCGCGGCACGCACGAAATCCCGGACGGCACCGGTGTCCTCCCGGTCGGCACGGGCAGCGGATCGTCCACGCCGTCGCCGTCCCCCACCCCGCCGGCCACCCCCGGCGGCGGCTCGACGCCCAGCCCGGACCCCACCCCGCCGAAGCCGAAGCCGCCCACGACACCTCCCACGAAGCCGCCCACGACCCCGCCGACCACGCCACCGACGACCCCGCCGGCCCCGGCCGACAGGTTCGGCAGCATCGAGAAGACGGGCACCGGCACCCTCACCGCCACGGCGGGCGAGGCGTTCACCGAGCGCGTCAAGGTGCGGGCGAGGAACACCCTCGGCGCCCCGCTCGCCAAGACCCCCGTCACCTTCGCGATCACCGGCGACACCGACACCCGGTTCGCCGGCGGGAAGACCACGGTCACGCTGTCCACCGGAGCCGACGGCACCGTCACGGCGCCCGTGCTGACGGCGGGCGAGAAGACCGGTGAGTTCGTCGTGACGGCGGTCGCCGGCACCACCGCGCCCCGTGTCCTCACCTACATGGCGAACGTCACCGCCCGGCAGGCGGACGCTCTCACCCGCACCGACGGCAAGGCACTCAGCGCCGTCGCCGGTACCGGGTTCGCCGACGCGGTCGAGGTCAGGGCGACGTACAAGGGGGCGGGCCTCGCGGGCACCGCCCTCACCGCCACGATGGTCACCGACGGGAAGGCGCCCGCCGAGAACGGCAAGGGCCCGTACTTCAAGAACGCCGCCGGTGACCCCGTCCGCACGCTGACGGGCCTGAAGACCGGCGCCGACGGAGTCCTGAAGCTCCCGGAGATCTTCGCCGACGACACCGCGGGCACCTACACGCTGCGGCTCACCACGGCGAGCGGTGTCACGCTCACCGTCGAGCTCACGGTCGAGGCGGCCCCCGCCGCCTGACCCGCGCCCGTACCACCGCGGAGCAGCCCCCGGCCACCGGCCGGGGGCTGCTCCCGTCCCGCTCCGGACAGGACGTCAGTCCCGGCGCAGCCGCGCCGACGTGTAGCGGGTCGCCTCCACCGTCGTCGGGTCCTCCGGCCACGGATGCTTCGGGTAGCGGCCACGCAGCTCGGCCCGCACCGCCCGGTAGCCCTCCCGCCAGAACGACGCCAGATCCGCCGTCACGGCCGCGGGCCGCCCGGCGGGGGAGAGCAGGTGCACCAGGACGGGCACCCCGGCCACCCTGGGTGTCTCCCGCAGCCCGAACAGCTCCTGGAGCTTCACCGCGAGTACGGGCTGCTCGCCCCCGTACTCCACCCGGATCCTCGACCCGCTCGGCACCGCGATCCGCTCCGGGGCCAGCTCGTCGAGCCGGGCCGCGTCGCCCGTCGCCCAGGGCAGCAGCCGGCGTACCGCCTGCCCTGCGTCGATCCGCGCCAGGTCCGAGCGCCGCCGCGCCCGCGACAGCTCGGGCTCCAGCCACTCCCCGGCGCGCGCGAGCAAGGCGCCGTCCGACACGTCGGGCCACGGCGCCCCCAGCACCCGGTGCAGGAAGGCGAGCCGCAGCCGCAGCTGCTCGCTGTCCCCGGTCCACCGCAGCAGCCCCGGTCCCTCCCGCCGCAGACCCTCCAGCAGCGCCCCGCGCACCAGGTCGGGAGCAGGCCGCTTCAGCGCCCGCACCGACAGCTCGACGGCTCCGAGCCGCTCCACGGAACGGGCCACCACATCGCCGTCCACCCAGCGGACCTCCTCGCCCGAGAACCGCAGGTGCCCGGCGGCCAGCCGCGCCGTGTCCTCGTCGACGACCGCCGCCAGCCGCACCCGGGCGGACGCCGCGTGGGCAGGCCGGTCGGCGACCGCGACGGCCAGCCACGGCGCGCTACGCAGCCCCGAACCCTCCCGGAGCTCGGCCCCCGTGCCCGACACCATCAGGAACGCGCCCTCGCCGCGGGCCCGCGCCACCCGCTCCGGGAACGCCAGCGCCGCCACCAGCCCGGCCGCCGCGTCGTCCGACGAACCCCCGCCACCGGCCTTGTCGAGCGAGGACGACAGCCGCCTCACCTCCTGCCGCCAGCGCGCCGCGTAACCGTCCCCGCCCCGGCGGGCCGTCCGCAGGGCCGCGGCCAGATCATCGCCGTACTCCCGCGGCGGCTCCTCGCTGAGCAGCGCCACCACCTCCGCGGCCCGCCGTCCGCCCACCTCGTCCGCACCGTCCAGCAGTGCCCGCGCCAGCCTGGGGTGCAGGCCGAGCCGGGACATCCGTACGCCCCGGTCGGTCACCCGCCCCGCCGCGTCCACCGCGCCCACCGCCGTCAGCACCTCCCGCGCCGCGCCCATGGCCCCGGCGGGCGGCGGATCGAGCAGCGCGAGACCGGTGGCGTCCGGAGCGCCCCAGCACGCCGCCTGCAGCGCGAACGCGGTCAGGTCGGCCACCTTGATCTCCGGCGACGGGAACCGGGCGAGCCGCCCGTCCTCCGCCTGCTCCCAGCAGCGGTACACCGCACCCGGTGCCTCGCGCCCCGCCCGGCCCGCCCGCTGGCGGCCGGCCGCCTGGGACGCCCGTACGGTCGTGAGCGCGCTCAGGCCCCGCGCGTGGTCGGTACGCGGCTCCCTGGCCAGCCCGCAGTCCACGACCACCCGCACGCCCGGCACCGTGAGGGAGGACTCCGCCACGGACGTCGACAGCACCACCCGGCGCCGCTCGGACGACCCCGCCAGCACCGCGTCCTGCACGGCCGCGGGCGCCCGCCCGTGCACCTGGAGCACCTCCGCGTCCACCCCCGCGAGCTGCCCGGCCACCCGGCCGATCTCCCCGACCCCGGGCAGGAAACACAGCACGTCGCCGTCCCGCTCGGCCAGCGCCCGGCGCACCACGGCCGCCACGTGCGTCAGCAGCGCGGGATCGACGCGCATCCCGTGCGGCGGGCGCACCGGACCGGACGGCGGCGCCCACACCACCTCGACGGGATGGGACACCCCCTGCGCCTCGACCACCGGGGCATCGCCCAGCAGCCGGGCCCAGCCCTCCGCGTCCGTCGTCGCCGACGCCGCGACCAGCCGCAGATCGGGTCTGATCGCCTCCCGTACGTCGAGGAGGAAGGCGGCGACCGTGTCCGCGTCCAGATGCCGCTCGTGGCACTCGTCGATGATCACCACGTCGACGCCGGCCAGTTCCTGGTCGCGCTGCAGCCGCTGGAGCAGCACCCCGGTGGTCACGACCTCCACCACCGTGCCGCGCCCCACCACGCGCTCCCCGCGCACCGTGAAGCCGACCCGCTCGCCGGTCCGCTCCCCGAGCAGCCACGCCATCCGGCGCGCCGCCGCCCGGGCCGCGATCCGCCGGGGCTCGGCGACGAGCACCCGGCGCACCGGGCCGCCACCGGTCAGCCCGGCGAGCACCAGGGGGACGAGCGTCGTCTTGCCGGTCCCGGGGGGCGCGCAGAGCACCGCGACCCCCCGGTCGTCGAGCGCCCGCTCCAGGGCGGGCAGGGCGGTGCGTACGGGCAGCTGGTCCAGGGCGTCGGTGCGGATCACGCCCCCAGTCTCGTACGCCGCTGCCTCACGCGGTCCGGTGGTCCCGCTCCGTCACGTCCGCCGGGCCCGATCCCTCATGCCCTACCGGTCCCGCTCGCAGACGAAGATCGCAGTCCCGGGGATGAGGTGGCCGCGCAGGGGGGACCAGCCGCCCCACTCCTGGTGGTTCCACTCCGGCCACTCCGGTTCGACCAGGTCGACCAGGCGGAAGCCGCCCGCCACCACGTCCCGGACCCGGTCGCCGAGCGTCCTGTGGTGCTCGACGTACACCGCGTCGCCCTGCTCGTCCTGCTCGACGTACGGCACGCGGTCGAAGTAGGAGGCGGCGACCGAGAGCCCTTCGGGGCCCGGCTCGTCGGGGAACGCCCAGCGGATCGGGTGGGTCACCGAGAAGACCCAGCGGCCCCCGGGGCGCAGCACCCGGCGCACCTCGCGGAACACCTGCACGGGGTCCGCGACGAAGGGCACCGCGCCGTAGGCGGAGCAGGCCAGGTCGAAGGAGGCGTCGCGGAACGGCAGCCTGCCCGCGTCCGCCTCCACCAGGGGGACGCCGTCGCCGATCCGCAGCGCGTGCTGGAGCTGGCGGTGGGAGAGGTCCAGGGCCACCGGGCGGGCGCCCTGCGCGGCCAGCCAGCGTGAGCACTGGGCGGCGCCGGCGCCGATCTCCAGGACGTCCCGGCCCTTCAGGGCGGACGCGGGGCCCAGCAGGGCTGCGTCCGCCTCGTCCAGGCCCTCGGGGCCCCAGACGAAGCGGTCGTCCCCCAGGAAGGCCCCGTGGTCGCTCTGGTACTCGTCGGCGTTCCGGTCCCACCAGCCGCGACTTGCCCGGCTGCTCTCCGCTTCACCGGCCTGTCGGCGCGTCGCCTCTGGTTCGGAGTCGTAGGTCTCTTGGCTCATCGTGCCCGTCGCTGTAGTTTGCCTTTCACCCGCCGCACACGGTGTCCTCCCGCGTCGTACGGGTGAGTACGTCCGAATGCGCGCGACACACCGATGGGGCGATGTGGCCTCGGTGAACGTGAGTTGTGCCGGGATCGGGACGTTGCGTCCCGGGTGTGCGCCTTCGCGCATTGACCCTGTCCGGCTGCCCCCGTATGCTACAAGTTGCGCTGCGAGCCTGCGCGCTTCAGACCTAGCAGGCCGCGCTCGCGTCTGTTGCATGTCCCCTCGGTTGTCGAGGCGCCTTTCCGGTCAGGTTGGGTGCACTCCAGGCTGTCCGGCTTCTGCAGAGGCGATACGGGCTTTCGGCGTAGCAGTACCTACGACTCACTGTCCGTACCGGAGCCCTTTCCCACATGACGAGCAGCACCGAGACCACCGCCACCACTCCGCAGGTTGCGGTCAACGACATCGGCGACGCGGACGCGTTCCTCGCGGCGATCGACGCGACGATCAAGTACTTCAACGACGGCGACATCGTTGACGGCGTCATCGTCAAGGTTGACCGGGACGAGGTTCTCCTCGACATCGGTTACAAGACCGAAGGCGTCATCCCGAGCCGCGAGCTCTCGATCAAGCACGACGTCGACCCGAACGAGGTCGTCAAGGTCGGCGACGAGATCGAGGCCCTGGTCCTCCAGAAGGAGGACAAGGAAGGCCGCCTGATCCTCTCGAAGAAGCGCGCTCAGTACGAGCGTGCCTGGGGCACCATCGAGAAGATCAAGGAAGAAGACGGCATCGTCACCGGTACCGTCATCGAGGTCGTCAAGGGTGGTCTCATCCTCGACATCGGCCTCCGTGGCTTCCTGCCGGCGTCCCTCGTCGAGATGCGTCGTGTCCGCGACCTCCAGCCCTACGTGGGCAAGGAGCTCGAGGCCAAGATCATCGAGCTGGACAAGAACCGCAACAACGTGGTCCTGTCCCGCCGCGCCTGGCTCGAGCAGACCCAGTCCGAGGTGCGCCAGACGTTCCTCACGACCCTGCAGAAGGGTCAGGTCCGCTCCGGCGTCGTCTCCTCGATCGTCAACTTCGGTGCCTTCGTGGACCTGGGTGGCGTCGACGGTCTCGTGCACGTCTCCGAGCTGTCCTGGAAGCACATCGACCACCCCTCCGAGGTCGTCGAGGTCGGTCAGGAAGTCACCGTCGAGGTTCTCGACGTGGACATGGACCGCGAGCGTGTCTCCCTGTCGCTCAAGGCGACGCAGGAAGACCCGTGGCAGCAGTTCGCCCGTACGCACCAGATCGGGCAGGTCGTTCCCGGTAAGGTCACCAAGCTCGTTCCGTTCGGTGCGTTCGTGCGCGTCGACGAGGGCATCGAGGGTCTGGTCCACATCTCCGAGCTGGCCGAGCGCCACGTGGAGATCCCGGAGCAGGTCGTCCAGGTCAACGACGAGATCTTCGTCAAGGTCATCGACATCGACCTCGAGCGCCGCCGCATCAGCCTCTCGCTGAAGCAGGCCAACGAGGCCTTCGGTGGCGACCCGGCCTCGGTCGAGTTCGACCCGACCCTGTACGGCATGGCCGCGTCGTACGACGACCAGGGCAACTACATCTACCCCGAGGGCTTCGACCCCGAGACCAACGACTGGCTCGAGGGCTTCGAGGCGCAGCGCGAGGTCTGGGAGACCCAGTACGCCGAGGCGCAGACGCGCTTCGAGCAGCACCAGGCCCAGGTCATCAAGTCCCGCGAGGCCGACGAGGCCGCTGCGGCCGAGGGCGCGGCTGCCCCGGCCGGCAGTGCCCCGGCTGCCTCCGGCGGTAGCGGTGGCGGCGGCGGCGGCTCCTACTCCTCGGAGTCGGCGGACAACGCCGGCGCCCTGGCGTCGGACGAGGCCCTGGCCGCCCTGCGCGAGAAGCTGGCCGGCGGCCAGAGCTGACGCTCTGATCCCGGTCGCTCATCGGCTGCGGTAGCTGTAGAGCTGTGAGTGAGGCCCGCCCCTTCGAGGGGCGGGCCTCACTCGCGTTTCCGGAGCCCTCGACCGGGGCCGGGCCCCGGATGTCAGACGTGAACACGGGCTTCAGGCGTGGCGTGGGCGTCGCGCGTGCCCCGGGCGTCAGGCGTGTCCAGGGCGTCGGGTGTGTCCAGAGGTGTCAGGCCCGACCCGGGCGTCACGTCCGCGCCCCGGGTTCGGTGGCTCAGGGCGTCACCGCGATGTTCGTCAGGCCTCTGCCGCCCGTGACCGTGTTGCTGCTGTGGACGGTGGTGCGGCAGCCGGTGCTCTGGTTGGTGACGTTCACGGCGAGCTGTCTGTCCCCGGTGGCGCCGGTCAGGTCCGAGGCGTTGCCACGGAAGACGGTCCCGCAGCCCCAGCCGCTCTGCTGGGTGTGCGTCTCGTAGCCGTTGTTGCTCGTACGGAAGCCCTTGTTGTTCTCGACCAGGACGTCGTTGCCCTTCACGTCGACCCAGGAGTCGTCGTAGTTGGCGCCGGTCAGCCCGCCGCCGTCGAAGGTGTTGCCGATGATCCGCGCTCCGGTGGTGCCTTCCTTGATGTCGATGTTCTCGCCGCCCACGCCCGGACCGATCGTGTTGCCCAGTATGCGGATCCGGTCGCTCCGGTCGGAGAGGTCGCCCGCCGAACCGACGTACACGCCCTCGCCCATGCCGCGTCCGTCGTGGCCGGTGTCGTGGATCCGGGAGTTCCTGATGACCCCGTCCGTGCTGGATCTGCGGAAGTGGACGCCTTCCATGTCGAGGTCGTGGACGGTCACCGAGTCGATGACCACGCCTTTCGCGGCGTCCGCCATGATCCCCTTCTGCCCGCCGGTGACGGTGATGCCGTACACGGTCCAGTAGGACGCGCCGTTGAGGTGCAGGCCGTAGCCGCCGCCCGCGGTGAGGACCGCCCTGTCGGACCCGGTGACGGTGATCCGGGCGGCGGCGGTGGCGGGGGCCGTCGCCTTGAAGTTGCCGGTGTACGTGCCGTCCGCGAGCCGGATCGTGTCGCCGGGGGCGGCGGCGGTGAGTGCCGCCTTGAGCTGGGCGGCGGTGGTCACGTCGATGACCGTCGCGGCCTGTGCTCCGCCGGCCGTGGCGAGGGCCAGGCCACCGGTGGCGAGCACGGTGGCCAGCAGGGCGGGGAGCGGCGTGCGGGTGCGCATGGGGTGCCTTCCCGTCGAAGGGGCCAGGGATTCGTAGGCGTTTCCGTACGTGCATGCGGGGGGAGCCCTGGGAGTCCTGCCGGGTGACGCTAGGGGTGGGTGATGAGCATGTCAAGGTCTGGACCATTACCCCGGGCGAGGGGGTGAACAGGGAAGGCCGCAGGGGCGTCTGACGGTCCGTAACACGCACCCGAGGACGTGGGTCGTCCGTCCGGGCCGCGAAATGTGAGGTGGCCGGGAATGCCGGTGCCGAACGGGGTGTTCTTGTCCAGGAACACGAGGAGGAGCGGTAACCGTGCCTGATCCGCAGAGTTTGTACGAATGGGAGCCGAAGGGCCTGGCCGTCGTCGACATGGCGCTCGCCCAGGAGTCGGCCGGCCTGGTCATGCTCTACCACTTCGACGGATACATCGACGCGGGCGAGACCGGCGAGCAGATCGTCGACGGCCTGCTCGAGACGCTGCCGCACCAGATCGTGGCCCGCTTCGACCACGACCGGCTGGTCGACTACCGCGCCAGGCGCCCGCTGCTGACCTTCCGGCGTGACCGCTGGACGGCGTTCGAGGCGCCGACGCTGGACGTCCGGGTGGTGCAGGACGCCACGGGCGCACCCTTCCTGCTCCTGTCCGGGCCCGAACCGGACGTGGAATGGGAGAGGTTCGCCGCCGCCGTCGAACAGATCGTGGAGCGGCTCGGTGTGCGCCTCGCGGTCAACTTCCACGGCATCCCGATGGGCGTCCCGCACACCCGCCCGGTCGGCATCACCCCGCACGGCAACCGCACCGACCTCATGCCGGGACACCGCAGCCCGTTCGACGAGGCGCAGGTCCCCGGCTCCGCCGAGGCGCTCGTCGAGTACCGGCTGATGGAATCCGGCCATGACGTCCTCGGTGTCGCGGCCCACGTGCCGCACTACGTGGCCCGGTCCTCGTACCCGGACGCGGCCCTCACCGCCCTGGAGGCGATCACGGCCGCCACCGGCCTGGTCCTGCCGAGCGTCGCGCACACGCTGCGCACCGAGGCGCACCGCACCCAGACCGAGATCGACCGGCAGATCGGGCAGGGCGACGAGGAGCTCGTATCACTCGTCGAAGGGCTGGAGCACCAGTACGACGCGATCGCGGGCTCCGAGACCCGGGGCAATCTCGTCGCGGAACCCGTCGACCTTCCCTCGGCCGACGAGATCGGCCTCGAATTCGAACGCTTCCTCGCCGAACGCGAAGGCGATTCCTGAGGGTGATTGCCGAGGGGCGGGACGGCCGCCGGGCCGGAGGCTAGGCTCGGCGCATGCTGAAAGTGGGCCTGACCGGCGGGATCGGCGCCGGCAAGAGCGAAGTGTCGCGGCTGCTCGTGAGCTACGGGGCCGTCCTGGTCGACGCCGACCGGATCGCGCGCGAGGTCGTCGAGCCCGGGACACCGGGGCTCGCGTCCGTCGTCGAGACCTTCGGCCCCGGCATCCTGGCGGCCGACGGCACGCTGGACCGGCCCGCGCTGGGCGCGATCGTCTTCGCCGACCCCGCACGCCTGGCCGCCCTCAACGCCCTGGTCCATCCGCTCGTCGGTGCCCGGTCCGCCGAACTGGAACGGGCCGCCGCACCCGACGCGGTGGTCGTCCACGACGTCCCGCTCCTCACCGAGAACGGTCTCGCCCCGCTCTACGACCTGGTCGTCGTCGTGGACGCGACCCCGGAGACGCAGCTCGACCGGCTCGTACGGCTGCGGGGCATGACCGAGTCCGACGCCCGCGCCCGGATGGCCGCGCAGGCCACCCGCGCGGAGCGGCTGGCCGTGGCCGATCTGGTCGTCGACAACGACGGACCGCTGGAGGACCTGGAACCCCAGGTCCGCAAGCTCTGGTCGGAGCTGACCGCGCGGGCAGCCGCCGCGGGCTGAGGTGCTGCCCGGCCCGCGACGTATGAGCCGCGACCGACCGCCCTGGTCACCGGCCTTCCGGCCTGCGACTGTTCTGCCCGGCCCCGGACCGTACGGGCCGTCACCGGTGGAGCACCGCGCGGTTGCCACGTACCGAGGTGGTGCCGCGCCCGGAATACCGGACGGTGGCCGGACGTTGAAGTGCGGAGCGCGAAGGGAAGGATGTGACCGTGCCCGAAAGGAACCCGGAGACGCACGTGATCGACTTCCGGGCGGCGGAGCAGTTGCTCGCCGCGCGGGATCCGAGGGGTGCCGTCAAGCTGCTCGACTCGGTGATAGCCGCCCACCCGGAGAACACGGCAGCCCGGCTGCTGCGCGCCCGGGCCTTCTTCGCCGCAGCCCAACTTCGCCCGGCCGAACTCGAATTCGAGCTGGTCCTGGAGCGCGAGCCGGACAACGCCTTCGCCCACTTCGCGCTGGCCCGCACCTTCGAACGCGCCGGCCGGCCCGAACAGGCCACCCGTCACTTCCGGCTGGCCGCGGCGCTCGACCCCAATCCGGAGTACCTGCGGGCAGCCCGCTTCGACGACCGCTCCTGACCTCTGCCCGGTCAACAACCGCAGCGCACACCGGCCCGCAGGGGATTCCGTCAGTCCCCCGGCCGGTCCGGCGTGCCCCGGTCGGGTTCGTACGGCGGGACGTCGCGCCCCGGCTGGAAGTGCGGGCCCTGGCGGATGCGGCGGACGACGACGCAGAAGTCCGTCAGCGAGACCGCGAACAACAGCCCACAGGCCGTCGCCCAGCCGACGCGTTCCGTCACCACGAAGGCCACCAGGCCGAACACGGCCCAGACCATGCCCCATAGACTCAGCCAGAGTCGCATCCGCAGGGGGCTGCGCGCAGTGGACGGTTCACTCCCGGTACGCATCCGCATCACCTCTCCTCCCAGCATGAACCCGCGGCGCGGCGCACGGAAACCCATACCGGACGACGGGGAGCGCGGCTGTGAACGTGACAGGTCAGGGGAACGCGGCATGGGGCGACAGCGTCGCCCGCGGGGCCCGGGTGCGCGGCGCCCTGCTGGGCGGCGCGATCGGGGACGCGCTCGGCAACCCGGTGGAGTTCCTCTCGCTCGACGGGATCCGCCGCACCCACGGGGAGCGGGGAGTGCGGGGGCCGGTCGAGGACGCGGACGGTGTCGTCGGGCGGGTCACGGACGACACCCAGATGACGCTCTTCACGGTCGAGGGGCTGATCAGGGCCCACGCCCGGGCCCGGTCCAAGGGAATCGGCGGCGCCGAGGCCGAGCTCGTACGCAACGCCTACCGGCGCTGGCTCGACACCCAGAACCACCCCTCCCCGCCGGTACGCGGCGGAGAGGACCCCGTACGGACCGGATGGCTCAGGCGGCAGCCCTGGCTGTACGCGCGCCGGGCGCCCGGCAACGCCTGCCTGACGGGGCTCGCGGTCGGCCACGTACCCGCCCACGGCACACCGTTCGGCGTACCCGGCCCGGTCAACCCGCAGTCCAAGGGCTGCGGCACGGTGATGCGGTCGGCGCCCTTCGGCCTGCTCGGCGAGGACGCCGCCACCGGCTTCGAACTGGCCGCCCGATGCGCGCAGATCACCCACGGCCACCCCACGGGGGCGTACGCGGCCGGGGCGCTCGCCGCGATCGTCACGCATCTGCTGGAGGGCGACTCCCCGGAAGGCGCCGTCCTGCGCGCCATGAACCTGCTGGCCCGCCACCACGGCCACGAGGAGACGACGGCCGCCCTGCGTGGCGCCGTCGACCTGGCCGCCCGGGGCGGTCCCACCGCGGAGCGGGTGGAGTCCCTGGGCGCGGGCTGGGTCGCCGAGGAGGCCCTCGCCATCGCCGTCTACTGCGCTCTCGTGCTGCCCGGCGCGGACGACGTGGACGAGGCCCTGTTGCTTTCCGTCAACCACTCGGGCGACAGCGACTCCACGGGCTCGGTCTGCGGCAATCTGCTCGGCGCACGCCACGGTGACGTACGGCTGCCGGCCTCGTGGCTGGCCCGTACCGAGGGCAGGTCCGTGATCGCCGAGCTCGCCGACGACCTGTGCCTGGAGATCGAGCAGCGGGTGGTGTGGCCGGACGGGCGCTACCCCGAGTGCTGAGGGAACACGTTCCGTCACATTCCCGGGAACGGTGCCGGACGCCCGTACGTTCTGCCGGTATGAGCGAACAAGTGACACGCCAGGGACACGAGGGGACGGGGCCGGGCTCCATCACGCCCGACGGCTGCGCGGTGGAGCTGTACGCGCGGCTGTCCCCCGGGAGCGAGCCGGACGTGATCGGAGCAGCCGTGCCCGACGGTGCGAGTCTGCTCGAACTGGGCTGCGGGGCGGGCCGGGTGACGCACTCCCTGGTAGCGCGGGGCCTCTCGGTGACCGCGGTGGACGAATCGCCACGGATGCTGGACCGCATCCGCGGCGCCCGCACCGTGCTGAGCCCGATCGAGTCGCTGGACCTCGGCGACGAGCGGTTCGACGCGGTCGTCCTCGGGTCGTTCCTGGTGCACACCAGCGATCACCGGGTCAGGGAAGGGCTGTTGCGGACCTGTCGTACGTACGTCAAGGACGACGGGGTCGTGCTCATCCAGCGTGAGGGCGCCGACTACCACTCCGACCTTCCCCGGGAGCGTGAGGACCCGGCGGCGGGTTGCACCATACGGATGGTCTCGGCGGAGCCCGTCGGCGACGGGGTCGACGAGGTGCGCGCCGAGTACGTCTTCCGGGACGCGCGGTGGACCCAGACCTTCCGGTCGCGGCAGCTCTCCGTGGAGCAGTTCGAGGCCCATCTGGAAGCGGCCGGGCTCCGCGTCGAGCGCTATCTCACCGACGACGGCGTCTGGGTGGAGGCCCGGCCCGTACAGCCCTGAGAAAAGGCGAATCGGTGGCCGGGGGACGCGATGAGTTCCCGTTCCCGGTGCGGTCTACCTCCATGAAAGCGCCGAGGAGGCGAAGCGGCCCGAGCCGCTTCCCGCCCGCACTGGCGCGTCCTCATGACGACCTCCGAGGAGACCTCCATGCCCGAAGTCACCGCTGCCGCCGTCTCTCCCGCCGCGACCGCGCCTGCCGCGACCGCACCCGTCACCGCACCGCGACGCGGCCGGCGCGTCGCCCTGACCACGGCCCGTGTCGTCCTCGCGCTGTTCTTCGGATTCAGCGCGGTGGCCAAGATCACCGCCCACGAGTCCGCCGTGGAGTCCTTCGACCGGATGGGCTGGAGCAGCGGGGCGATGTATGTGATCGGCGGGTTGGAGATGGCCGGCGCCGTGGCCCTGCTGATACCGCTGCTGGCCGGTGTGGCGGCGATGGCCTTCGCCGGGCTGCTGGCCGGTGCGTCGATCGTCCAGCTGACCCTGTTGGACCCGCCGAACGCGGTCATGCCCGCCCTGCTCATCGTCGTGGTCGTGCTGATCGCCCGGGACCGCGGGGAGCGGACCGCGGAGCTGTTCGCGCTGCTCCGCGGCCGGACAGGTGCGCGGCGCGACGGTCAGTGAACGAAGCTGTAGCTGCGCCAGGGCAGGCTCCGCGGGGGGTTGACGTCGGTGACCGTGGTCGGCACGTAGGTGGTGCCGCGTCCGGAGCAGTCGCGGGTGCGGTAAAGGATCATGTCGATCAGCGTCCGGTTGGCGACCTCCTGCGCACCCGCGGGTGCCATGCGGTGGCATCCCTTCACCGACGGGCTGTTCACGCTGACGACCCGGTCGCGTTCGGTGGTGTAGGTGACCGGCCCGACGGCGGTGCGTCCAAGGCCGGAGCATCCGGTCGCGGCGAGGGCGAGCAGGGCCGCCCCGGCGGCGATGCCGACGCGGCGGCGGAGATCGGTGGGGGTCGCGGTGACGGACATGGGCGGGTCCTCGTCTGCTCGTCCGGCTCATCGGTACGTCACAGGGACGTGCTGGCGCTGGCCACCCTGCCCGCTCCCCGTGGGCCCGGCACCCGGTGCGCGGCCGGTCGGGGCCACCGGCACCCGGACAGGGGTTCGACGGGTGCTGATACCGGGCATATCGTGGTAATAGGGCGCGACGGTAGGCGCTCTCGGACTCTGGGGGCCGTGATGGTCGAGGAGCTGGTGATCGCAGCGGTGGCGGTGGCGTCGGGCTGCGCGGTGTACGCGACGGCTGCGGCCCGGGTGGTCAAACAGTACGAGCGAGGCGTCGTGCTCCGCCTCGGAAGGCTTCACGACCAGGTGCGGCCCCCCGGCTTCACCATGATCGTTCCTGGCGTCGACAGGCTCCGCAAGGTGAACATGCAGATCGTGACGATGCCCGTGCCCGCGCAGGACGGGATCACACGGGACAACGTCACGGTGCGCGTGGACGCGGTCATCTACTTCAAGGTCGTGGACCCGGCGAGCGCGGTGATCCAGGTGGAGGACTACCGGTTCGCCGTCTCGCAGATGGCCCAGACCTCTCTGCGGTCGATCATCGGAAAGAGTGACCTGGACGACCTCCTCTCGAACAGGGAGAAGCTGAACCAGGGCCTGGAGCTGATGATCGACAGTCCGGCCGTCGGCTGGGGTGTGCAGATCGACCGGGTGGAGATCAAGGACGTGTCGCTTCCGGAGACCATGAAGCGCTCCATGGCCCGGCAGGCCGAGGCCGACCGGGAGCGGCGCGCGAGGGTCATCAACGCCGACGCCGAACTGCAGGCGTCCAAGAAGCTGGCCCAGGCGGCCCAGGAGATGTCCAGCCAGCCGGCGGCGCTGCAGCTGCGACTGCTGCAGACGGTGGTCGCGGTCGCTGCCGAGAAGAACTCCACCCTGGTCCTGCCGTTCCCCGTCGAGCTCCTCCGCTTCCTGGAGCGCGCCCAGCAGGACCGGCCGCCCCAGGTTCCGGACGAGACACGGCCGTCGCAGGGCGCACCCGGGCAGCCCGCGCGGATGGAGAAGCCCCCGTCGAAGGAGCAGCCGCCACGTGCCGCCTCCTCCCCTTACCGCCCCCCGCCGTACGAAGGTGATCGGACCGAGCCGCAGCCGCAATCCGTACACGAGCCCGAGCGGCCCTCCAGCGGCGCGCACGCCGAGCCGCTCACCCCTCACTGACCCGTCCCGAGACTGTCCTCCGCCCGCCCTGACCTGTGGAAACACCTGGCCGGGGCGGGCCTTGTCGTACCTCCCGCCTAGACTCACGAAGACAGGGATCGCAAGGGATCCACCAGTGGGCGCAGGCGGAAGGGGGCGGGGACGGACATGGCGCAGCAGACACAGGACGCGGCCGTCGACC
This sequence comes from Streptomyces sp. NPDC058637, assembly GCF_042717325.1. Taxonomy (NCBI): domain Bacteria; kingdom Bacillati; phylum Actinomycetota; class Actinomycetes; order Kitasatosporales; family Streptomycetaceae; genus Streptomyces; species Streptomyces sp. NPDC058637. Next base: position 45,456 of record NZ_JBHXRD010000039.1, read on the forward strand.
GGCTGCTGCGGTGCGCCGCGGTGTTCCTGCCCGCCGCGTTGCCCCGGGACGGCCGGATCGCCTTCTGGGCTCCCGAGGGGACCGCTGACATCACGGGCGCCGACGGTCCGTTCCCCGAGGAGCGGGCGGCCGGTCCGGGGGAGCTCGCGTACACGGTCACGGAGCTGACGGTCGTCGGCCGGCACGGCGCGCACGGTGCCCGCCGCCGCACGGTGCCCGCCGTGCTGCTGCCCGTCGCCGAGGCGGTGCCCCTGCTCGCCCGTGCCCGGCACCGCACCGTCGCCCACCCCGCCGCCCGCGCCTGGGGCGCCGCGGCCCTCCACGCACTCACCCTGGTGGCGCGCGGCAGACTCCTGCCCGGCCTGACGGCCGACGACCACGACGCCTGGCGGGCCGGACCCCGTGACGCCGAGGACGTCGCCCATCTGCGGGCCGTCGCCGCCGCCATGCCGCCCGAGGGGCACGCGGTCCCGCTGGACGGCACACCCCTGCGGGTCCCCGAGCCCCAGGCGCTGCTCGGAGCGTTCCTCGACGCCGTAGCCGACACCCTGCCCCGGACACCGGCGGCGGCCCACGCGATGGGGGCGCCGTTCGCCGCCCGCGAGGCACAACAGCTGACCGACGCCCGTGCCTGGGCCGTCGAGGTGGCCGCCGGACTCGACGCGGGAGTGCGCGTCTCCCTGCGCCTCGACCTGTCCGCGTACGAACTGTTCGACACCACAGACACCACAGGCACTGCGGGCGCTGCGGGCACCCCAGGCACCACGGGCACCACGGGCACCACAGACTTCTCAGACACCGCGAACACCGGAGACAGCCCGGACACCCCGGCCGCCCGGCACGCCGCCGCTGCCGTCACCCAGGTGCACAGCCTCGCCGACCCCACCTACGTCACCGACGCGGCCACGCTGTGGAGCGGCGGGGCGGGGGAGCCGTTCGGACCGAGGGCCAGGATCGACGCGGTGCTGGCGCTGCGGCGCGCGGCCAGGGTCTGGCCCCCGCTGGAGCGGCTGCTCGACCAGCCCGTCCCGGACGTCCTCGCGCTCACCGAGGACGAGCTGTACGAGCTGATCGGCGACGCCGGGGTGCGTCTGGCCGCGGCGGGCGTAGCGGTGCACTGGCCCCGCGAGCTCGCCCGCTCGCTCACCGCAGCGGCCGTCGTCCGGACCGCGCCGGGCTCGGCCACCGACGGCACCTCGTTCTTCGACGCCGAGCACCTCTTCGCGTTCAACTGGCAGCTGTCCCTGGGCGACGAACGGCTCACCGAGGCGGAGATGGACACGCTGGCCGAGGCCCACCGTCCGGTGGTGCGGCTGCGTGACCAGTGGGTGGTCGTGGACCCGGCGCTCGTACGGAAGGCGCGCAAGCGGGAGCTCGGTCTGCTGGACCCCGTGGACGCGCTCGCCGTCGCCCTGACGGGCAGCGCCGAGGTCGACGGCGAGCAGGTCGACGCCGTACCGGTCGGAGCCCTCGCCGCGCTCCGCGCGCGCATCCTGGACGAGGACGCCACTCTCCCGCCGCCGCCCGGCCTCGACGCCACCCTGCGTGACTACCAGCTGCGGGGCCTGGCCTGGCTGGACCGGATGACCTCGCTCGGCCTCGGCGGCTGCCTCGCCGACGACATGGGCCTGGGCAAGACCATCACCGTCATCGCGCTCCATCTGCACCGCGCGCACACCGCCCCCACCCTGGTGATCTGCCCCGCATCCCTCCTGGGCAACTGGCACCGCGAGATCAACCGCTTCGCGCCCGGCGTCCCCGTGCGCCGCTTCCACGGCACCGACCGGACCCTCACCGACCCGGACGGCGGCTTCGTCCTCACGACCTACGGCACGATGCGGTCCAGCGCGGACCGGCTCGCCGAGCACACCTGGGGACTCGTCGTCGCCGACGAGGCCCAGCACGTGAAGAATCCGCACTCCTCCACGGCCAAGGCGCTGCGTACCATCCCCGCCCCGGCCCGTGTCGCCCTGACGGGCACCCCCGTCGAGAACAACCTCTCGGAGCTCTGGGCCCTGCTCGACTGGACCACCCCCGGGCTGCTCGGCCCGCTCAAGGCGTTCCGCTCCCGGCACGCCCGGATCGTCGAGAACACCGGCACCGCGGCGGGACTGGGCAACGAGGAAGCGGTGGAGCGGCTCTCCCGGCTGGTCCGCCCCTTCCTGCTGCGGCGCAAGAAGTCCGACCCGGGCATCGCGCCGGAGCTGCCGCCCAAGACGGAGACCGACCACCCCGTCTTCCTCACCCGCGAGCAGGCCACGCTCTACGAGGCGGCCGTCCGCGAGACGATGGCGTTCATCGAGCAGTCGGAAGGCATCGCCCGACGCGGGCTGATCATGAAGCTGCTCGGTTCGCTCAAGCAGATCTGCAACCACCCCGCGCAGTACCTCAAGGAGGAGCCGACCCGGCTCCCCGGACGCTCGGGAAAGCTCGCCCTGCTCGACGAGCTCCTCGACTCGATCCTCTCCGAGGGCAGCTCCGTCCTGATCTTCACCCAGTACGTCTCGATGGCCCGCCTCCTCTCCGCCCACCTGGCCTCCCGCGCCATCCCCTCCCAACTGCTGCACGGTGGTACGCCGGTGCCCGAGCGGGAGCGGATGGTGGACCGCTTCCAGTCCGCCGAGGTCCCCGTCTTCCTGCTCTCCCTCAAGGCGGCCGGCACCGGACTGAACCTCACCCGGGCCGCCCACGTCATCCACTACGACCGCTGGTGGAACCCGGCGGTCGAGGAGCAGGCCACCGACCGCGCGTACCGCATCGGCCAGACCCAGCCCGTGCAGGTGCACCGGCTGATCGCGGAGGGCACCGTCGAGGACCGGATCAGCGAACTGCTGGAATCCAAGAGGGTCCTCGCCGACGCGGTGCTCGGTTCGGGCGAGGCCGCCCTGACCGAGCTCAGCGACCGCGACCTGGCCGACCTCGTCTCGCTCCGGAGGACGGAATGAGCCCCGTCGGTCCCCGGCCCGCGGCCCGCCCCGGCCCCGACGACCTGCGGCGCACCTTCGAGGCCGTGCCCGCCCGCCCCGGACACGCCGACGGCCCCTTCGCGGACAGCTGGTGGGGCAGGGCCTGGGTGGACGCACTGGAGTCCCTGTCGATGGACGAGGGACGACTCGCCCGCGGCCGTACGTACGCGGACGGCGGGCACGTCGCCGCGATCACCGTGACCCCCGGCCGGGTCATCGCGTACGTCCACGGCAGCCGCCCCCGCCCGTACCGCGCGGAGCTGCGCCTGCGTACGTTCTCGGCCTCCGACTGGGACACCTTCCTGGACGCCGCCGCGGCCCGGCCCGGGCATCTGTCCGCCCTGCTCGACAAGGAGATGCCGCACTCACTGGTCGACACGGCGGGGGAGACCGGCATCCGGCTGCTTCCCGCCGCCGGCGACCTCGACCCCGACTGCTCCTGCCCGGACCGCGGCTGGCCCTGCAAACACGTGGCGGCGCTCTGCTTCCAGACGGCCCGGCTCCTGGACAGCGACCCGTTCGTCCTCCTGCTGATGCGCGGCCGGGGCGAGCGTGAACTCCTCGACGAGCTCGGCCGCCGCAACGCCGAGCACTCCGCCCGCGAGCGGCCCGCCGTCCCCGCCATGCCCTCGGTCCCGGCGGGCGAGGCCCTGGCCGACCGCTTCCTGCCCCCGCTCCCCGCACCACTGCCCGTGCCCCCGCATCCCGGCCAGCCACCCTCCTACCCGGACCTGCCCGGCGCCCGCGACCCGCTGTCCCTGGACCACCTCGCCTCGGACGCGGCGGCCCGCGCCCACGCGATCCTGACCACCGGGGACGACCCGCTCGCCGGACTCAGCACCTGGCAGGACGCGGTGCGCATCGCCGCGTCCCGGCCCACCGCCGGGCTCACGGCCACCACCCGGGCCCTCTACCGCGAGCTGGCCTTCGCCACCGGCCGCAGCACCACCGACCTGGCACGCGCCGTCGCCGCCTGGCGCCAGGGTGGCGCGGAGGGCCTCTCCGTCCTGGAAAGCCCGTGGGACCCGCCGGCCGGGCCGTTCGACCGGGCACGCCCCGCCCTGGCCGCGGCCGACTTCCCGCGCTTCCAGCCCTGGCGCAACCGCCTGACCAACGCCGGGGGCACCCTCCAGCTCCGCTTCGGCCACGACGGCCGCTGGTACGGCTACGAATCCGACCCGGGCGCGGACGACTGGTGGCCCCGCGCCACCCCGGACACCGATCCGGTGGGCGCGCTCACCGCACTGCGCGGCTGACCAGCCATCAGCTCTGCGCGTAGTAGGCGAGCAGCCCGACGACCAGGAGCGCGCACAGGGGCAGCATCACCCAGCGGGCCTTGCGGAACGACTCGTTCTCCTGCTGGGACAGCCCGCGGTCGGCACCGTGGACGGTGGCCAGATGCTCCCCGGCCATGTCGACGAGCTTCCGAGTGGTCAGCAGCGAGGGAGACCAGTCGCAGTGCGCGCACACGAGGAAGTCGCGGTACGGGTCGTACCGGAAGTCGCGTTCGATGTTCACCGTGAAGACCCGGCCGTCCGGTCCGACGGCGGTGTAGTGGCGTATCGCCGCACCCATGAAACTGTCTCCCCTGCTCGGCTGTCGTACCCGTACCCGTACCCGTGCGCGTACCCGTACCCGTGCGCGTACCCGTACGCGTGCGCGATGGCGGGACGATACGGCACGGACATGTGCACGGACATGTGACCGCAGGCGTCAAGGCCCCGCCGTGCCCCCGGCCGCGCCCGTGACGCCGGGCAGGGACACCCCGCGGCCCGCGAAGAACCGTTCGAACACGGGCAGCGGCAGATCGGCCGCGCGGGTGGCCGCCGTCGTCCCCGACGGGTTGTGGAAGTGCACCCCGGTCCCGTCGGCGGTGCGTGAGGTCAGCAGGACCAGATGTCCGCCCCGTCCCGGAGCCGGCAGCTCCGGATGCCGGATCCCGTAGTGCACGGACGCCATCACGCTCCTGCCCTCGTCCAGCAGGCCGGTGATGCCGGCGGGGGAGAGGTGCCGGTGGACGACCGCGTCGAGGCCGTGCGCCTCGGACACGTACGCGGCGAACGGGGCGTAGACCAGGCCCCGGATCACGCCCTCGGCATCCTCGGTGTACGCGCCGTGCTCCAGGGCCCCGTCGCGCAGCGCGAACAGGCTCGGGGCTCCGGCGCCGAGCGCCATGCGCAGGCAGGTCATACCGCACAGATGACCTGCCCAGCGCCCGTACTCCTCGGGCGAGGCCGCGCCCGAGTCCGCCCAGCCCGGGTCCTCCGCCGGATCGAGCCCGCCCTCCACGATCGCGCCCACCAGGCCCGGCGACGCGAACTGCGTGTGGACGGGGACCGGGCAGGCCGCGCAGATCACTGGCGGTATCCGCTCAGGAAGCGCCCGATACGGCTGATCGCCGCGTCGAGGTCGTCGGCGTGCGGAAGGGTCAGGATGCGGAAGTGGTCCGGGCGCGGCCAGTTGAAGCCCGTGCCCTGCACCACCTGGATCTTCTCCCGCAGCAGGAGGTCCAGGACGAACCGCTCGTCGTCGACGATGTCGTGCACCTTCGGGTCGATGCGCGGGAACGCGTACAGCGCGCCCTTCGGCTTCACGCAGGAGACCCCGGGGATCTCGTTCAGCCGTTCCCAGGCCCGGTTGCGCTGCTCGTGGAGCCGGCCCCCGGGAGCGACGAGCTCGCGGATCGACTGCCGTCCGCCGAGCGCCGCCTGGATCGCGTACTGGGCGGGGGCGTTGGGGCACAGCCGCATGGAGGCGAGCATGGTCAGCCCCTCCAGGTAGTTACGGGCGTGCTGCTTCGGGCCCGACACGACCAGCCAGCCGGAACGGAATCCCGCGACGCGGTACGTCTTGGACAGCCCGCTGAAGGTGAGGCAGAGCAGATCCGGGGCCAGGACCGCCACGGAGTGGTGCTCCACGTCGTCGTACAGGATCTGGTCGTAGATCTCGTCGGCGAACACCATCAGGCCGTGCCTGCGCGCCAGATCGAGCATGCCTTCGAGGATCTCGCGGGGGTAGACGGCGCCCGTCGGGTTGTTCGGGTTGATGATCACCATGGCCCTGGTGCGGTCGGTGATCTTCGAGGCCATGTCGGCCAGGTCCGGGTTCCAGTCCGCGGCCTCGTCGCACGTGTAGTGCACGGCCTTGCCGCCCGCGAGGGTGGTGACGGCCGTCCACAGCGGATAGTCGGGGCTCGGGATGAGGATCTCGTCGCCGTCCTCCAGGAGTGCCTGGACGGACATGGAGATCAGCTCGGAGACGCCGTTGCCGAGGAAGACGTCGTCGACGTCGACATCGGCCAGCCCGATCGCCTGATAGCGCTGCGCCACGGCCCGGCGCGCGGAGAGGATGCCGCGCGAGTCGGTGTAACCGTGAGCCTGAGGGAGCATCCGGATCATGTCCTGGACGATCTCCTCGGGAGCCTCGAACCCGAACAGCGCCGGATTGCCCGTGTTGAGGCGGAGCACACTGTGGCCCGCCTCCTCGAGGGCGTTGGCCTGTTCGATGACCGGGCCCCGGATCTCGTAACAGACCTCGTTGAGCTTGCTGGACTGCCGGAACTCCATGTGGTGCCTCCCCGTCCCTGAATTGCGATACTTGGTTTTACCAAGCTTGAGCTTGGAAAGTCCAACAACATGTCTAGACTGCGTCACATGCCACGTCAGCAGCAGCCAGCAGCACGCCCTGTCCGCCGCCGGAGTTACGACCAGTTCTGCGCCACAGCCCGGGCCCTCGACTCCGTCGGGGACCGGTGGACGCTGCTGATCGTGCGTGAACTGCTGGCCGGTCCGCGCCGGTACACGGATCTGCACGCCGACCTGCCCGGCGTCAGCACGGACGTACTGGCCTCCCGGCTCAAGGACATGGAGCAGGGCGGCCTGGCCGTGCGCCGCCGGCTGCCACCGCCCGCCGCCGCCGCGGTGTACGAACTGACCGGGCACGGCCGCGGACTGCTCCCGGTCCTCGCCGCGCTCGCCCGCTGGGGTGCCCCCGCGCTCACCGAACGCCGCCCCACGGACGCCGTACGGGCCCACTGGTTCGCCCTGCCGCTGCTGCGCGCCCTGGACGGCCTCACGCACCAGGGTGTCGTCGAAGTCAGGGTCGACGAGGGGGAGTTCCACATCCGCACGGGCGGCGGCGCGGTGGGCGAGGACGCGTACGGATACGGTCCCGCCACGGACCCGGACGCCTGCCTCGTGCTCGACGCCGAGCTCTGTCTGGCCCTCGGGCGCGGCGAGCTGACCCTGGCCGAGGCGGTCCGGGACGGCCGGGCCGAAGTCCTGGGCGAGGGCCCGCTCGCCGTCGAAATCCGCGACGGCGGCTGACCGCGCCGCCGGTGCCCGCGCGTCGGCCCGCACGTAGCGTGGGCACGTTCGATGGGCCCGGATACCGAGGGAGTCGGTCATGAGGTTCGATGGCGCGATCGGTGCGAAGAAGCGGGTGACACTGCGCGAGGTCATGCTCGTGGCTATCTGTGTGGCGATGCTCGGCCTCGTGCCGGCGGCGGCGGTCGCGACACCGGGCAGCGGGGTGAGCGCCACCGTCGTCGCCGAGGGCACGTCCGAGGGCAGGCTCAAGGTGAAGGCACCCAAGGGCCGCACGGAGGTGACCTTCCGGAAGATCACCGTGGAACCGGGCGGCTCCACCGGCTGGCACACCCACCGCGGACAGCTGATCGTCGTCGTCAAGGCCGGGACGCTGACCCGGACCCTCGACGACTGCTCGGTCGAGGTGACACCCGCGGGGACGTCGTTCATCGAGCCGTCCGGCGTCGACCACCGGCACATCGGGCGCAACCACGGCACGGAACCCGTCGTGCTGTGGGTGACCTATCTGCTTCCCGAGGGCAGCGAACTGTCCGACGACGCCGACGCGGTGGACTGCCCGGTCGCGTAGGAACGTTCCGCCGGGGGCCCGGAACGGTGCCGCGAAGGGCACGGTTCCGGGACCGGCTTCACAGCGTCCGGCTCGGGCGACCGGTCCGGATCGGAAGACCGCGTCCGGCCTGGAACACCGCGTCCGCCACCGCCGCGCCGGCGAAGGAGAGCCCCACCCCCGCCCCGACGCTGAGCAGCAGATAGCCCCCGGCCTGCCCCAGCCTGCGGGCCGAGCTCAGGGTCAGCAGTTCGTAGGAGAAGGTCGACCAGGTCGACAGCGCGCCGCAGAAGCCGGTGGCCAGCAGGAGCTGGAGCCGTGGTCCGAGGTCGCCGTCCGTGGCCCCTTGCGCGACGAATCCCAGCACCAGCGCGGCGCTCGCGTTGGCCGCGAACGTGCCCCACGGGAAGGCGCTGTGGAGGCGGAACTTGGCGTCCACCCCGAGCAGATAGCGCAGCGGCGCCCCGACGAGGGCGCCCGCGATCACGAGCAGCCAGTCGGTCATCACGCACCGCCCTGGGAACGGTCGCCATGTCCGAGGGCGGCGTGCGCGGCGACGGCACCCGCCGTCACCGCGGCCAGGGCGGCCACGACCGTCAGCAGCATGCACCCCACCGCGGGGAGCGGCCACCGCCCCTCCGTCATCACCAACGACATCTACACACAGGAGGACGCCCAGCACATCCGGCGCACCCTGGAGGGGATCCTCGAACCGGAACGCGTCGTCGGCGTCGAGACGGGAGCCTGCCCGCACACCGCCGTACGCGACGACCCCACGATGAACCTCGCGGCCGGCGCCGAGATGCTGGAGCGCTTTCCCGACACGGACACGCTCTTCTACGAGTCCGGCGGCGACAACCTCACGCTCACCTTCAGCCCCGCCCTCGTCGACATCTTCCTCTTCGTCCTGGACACCGCCGAGGGCGAGAAGATGCCCCGCAAACGGGGGCCGGGAATCACCGACTCGGACCTGCTCGTCATCAACAAGATCGACATCGCCAAGTACGTACGTACCGACATCGGCATCATGGAGTCCGACGCCCACCGGGTCCGCGAGAACCGCCCCGTCGTGCTCACGGACTGCCTGACAGGGGTCGGCGTCGACGACGTCCTCGGCTACATCGAGTCACGCCGCAAGGTGCTGATCTGACGTGCCGCCCACCCCGCTCCGCACCAGGCCCGACCGTCTCGTCCCCGGCTACTACAGCGCCGTCCGCCTCCCCCCGGAGGTGGCGGCCCTGGCCTCCGTACCGGACACGCTCGCCCCCGGCTCCCCGGCCAAGGTGGGCATCCTCGACCTGGCGTTCGCCGTACGGGGTGGGCGCACCGAACTCGTCGAGCGCTACCAGAAGTCGCCCCTGCAGATCATGCGGCCGCTGTGGACCGACCCGGCCATGCCCGGCATGGCGTACGTCTGCCTGATGGCGACCGGCGGCGGTGTCGCCCAGGCGGACCGCTACCGGATGGACTTCCGCTGCGGCCCGGGCAGTGAGGTCCACCTCACCACCCAGGCCGCCACCAAGGTCTTCCGGATGGAGCACGACTACGCGAGCCAGCGGGTGCACATCACGGCGGACGAGGACTCCTACGTCGAGTACCTGCCGGACCCCGTGATCCCGTTCAAGGACGCGCGGTTCTACCAGCGCAACGAGGTCACGGTCGCCCCGGGCGCCACCGTCCTCCTCGGGGACACCGTCACGGCCGGGCGGCTCGCGCGCGGGGAACGCCACGACTACCGGGTCCTCGCGGCGGATCTGCGCATCGCCCGGCCCGACGGCACCCTCCTCGCCCTCGACACCCTGCGCCTGGAGACGGGCGTGGCGACGGCCGGCACCGGAGTCGTGGGCCCCGGGGTGTTCGCCGGCCACGACCACGTCTCCTCGCTCTTCGTCGTGAGCGACCGCGCCCCGGCCTCCGAGATCGCCGACACCCTGCACACGGCACTGGCCGGATACGGCGTCCTGTACGGGGTGAGCGTGCTGCCGCGGGACTGCGGCGCCTGGCTGCGGCTCCTGGACGACAGCCCCGTGCGGGTAGCCGCCGCGCACACCGCCGCCTGGCACGCCGTGCACCGACTCCTCACCGGCCGCCCGGCGCCCGCCACCCGCAAGCCGTAGCGCGCTCCCTACCCCGGCCCGGCACCCCCCGCCCCCACGACACCCCGACGAGGTACCGCAGATGAACACCGCTCCCGCGCCGATGCCACCCGCGTACGACTCCGGGGACACCGCCTGGCTGCTCGCCGCCACCGCGATGGTGCTGCTGATGACGCCGGGACTGGCGTTCTTCTACGGCGGCATGGTGCGCACCAGACACGTCCTGATGATGATCAAGATGAGCTTCGCCGCGCTCGCCTTCGGCACGCTCGCCTGGTGGGTGATCGGCTACACGCTGGCGTTCGGCCCCGATGTCGGAGGCGCGGGACTCATCGGCAACCTCGACCACGTGTTCATGAACGACATCGGCCTGACCACGCTGACCGGCCGCATCCCGACCTACGTCTACAGCACGTTCCAGATGGGCTTCGCGATCATCACCGTCGCGCTGATCAGCGGATCGATCGCCGACCGCGCCACGATGAAGGGCTGGCTCGTCTTCGTCGTCCTGTGGCTGCTGATCGTCTACGTCCCGCTCGCGCACTGGGTGTTCGACCAGGACGGCTGGATCGTCAGGCACCTCGGCGCGCTCGACTTCGCCGGCGGTCTGCCCGTGGAGCTCAACTCCGGAGTCGCCGGCCTGGCCGTGGCACTCGTCCTGCGGGCACCGCGGGACTTCGCCCGCCGGGAGGAACGGCCCAACAACATCCCCCTCGTCGTGATCGGCGTCGGACTCCTCTGGTTCGGCTGGTTCGGCTTCAACTCCGGTTCCGCACTGAGCGACCAGGGCACCGCGGCCGCCGCGTTCATCAACACCCAACTGGGGGCCGCGGGCGCCATGGTCACCTGGCCGCTCGTCGAGAAGTGGCGCACCGGCAAGGTGACCACCATGGGCGTCGTCTCGTCCGCCGTCGCGGGCATGGTCGCCATCACCCCCGCCTGCGGTGAGATCGACACCCTGGGCTCCGTCGTCACCGGGCTCGTCGTCGGCGCGGTCTGCGCCTTCGCGATCACGCTCAAGTACCGCTTCAACGTGGACGACACCCTCGACGTGGTCGGTGTGCACGGAGTCGGAGGGTTCGTCGGACTGATCATGGTCGGCCTGTTCGCCACCGCGCGGATCAGCGGCCAGAAAGGGCTCTTCGAGGGCGGCGGCTGGGCCCTGCTCGGCAAGCAGCTCGTCGCGATCGTGTCCGTCATCGCGTTCTCCTTCATCCTGACCTGGCTCATCGCCAAGGCCGTCGACCTGACCGTCGGATTCCGCGCGAAGGAGCCGTACGGCCACGTCCCCGGCGAGGAGGAGGAGCGGGCCTACGACTTCTGGACCGCCGAACAACTCGAGGAACTGGTGTCCGGCAGCACCCCGGCCGGCGCGTCGGTGAGGAACGACGAGGAGCTCATCCGGAAGATCACCGACCTGCTGAAGGCCAGGGGCACCCGGCCCTGACCGGCCACGGGACCCCGGGGCGCGCGGTCGGCCGGGGCCGCGGGGTCATGATGGACGGGTGCGATTCGAACCGATCACCTGGGAACGGCTGGCCGAAGCCCTCGCCGAGCACGCCGATGGTAAGGAGCCGGCCGACGGCGGGCCCTGGCTCAGGATCGGCATCGACGGCGCCCCGGCCGCCCGCCCCGGCGAACAGGCCGAGCGCGTCGCCGGGGCGCTGCGGGCCCGCGGGCGCCCGGTCCTCACCGTGTCGACCGGAGGATTCCTGCGCCCGGCGAGCCTGCGCTACGAATACGGGAAGCAGGACCCCGACGCGTACGCCGACAGCTGGTTCGACACCGGCGCGCTGTGGCGGGAGGTGTTCCGCCCGCTGGAACCCGGCGGCAGCGGCCGGGTGCTGCCCGACCTCTGGGACCCCGTGACGGACCGGGCCACCCGCAGCCCCTACCGGGTCCTGCCCGAGGGCGGAGTGCTGATCCTGCACGGCCCGCTGCTCCTCGGACACTGGTTCCCGTTCGACCTCGGCGTCCATCTGAGCCTGTCGGCGGGAGCGCTGCGGCGGCGCACCGAGGACGGCGAACGCTGGACCCTGCCCGCCTTCGCGCGGTACGAGGACGAGGCGGCACCCGCCGAACGCGCGGACGTGGTCGTCCGGACCGACGACCCGAACCACCCCGCCTGGACGGGGCTCGGCGGGTAGGCCGCGCGGTCCGGACCCGCGCGTCACACCGGCCGCACCCCGGTCCGGGACCCGCGCGTCACACGGGCCGGCCGCCGACCGTCGCGACCGCCTCGGCCCCCGCCCGGCAGCCGGCCGCGGTCGCCGTCGCGTCGTCCGCCCCCGCCAGGAGGGCCGCGAGGAAGCCGCCGGTGAAGGCGTCCCCCGCACCCGTCGAGTCGACCGGGTCCCGGACGTCCGGGGCGGGGACGCGAACGGCCACCGTGCCCCCGGCCGCCAGCAGGGCGCCCCGGTCCCCGAGGGTGACCACCACCCGGCCGGCGTGCCGACTGAGCTTCGCCGCCGCGTCGGCCGGTTCCGGCAGCCCGGTCAGCTCGCGGGCCTCGTCCGCGTTCGGCAGCAGCAGGTCCACCCCCTCGACCAGGTCCAGGAACACCCCGGCGCCCAGCCCGGCGAGGAAACCCGCCGACGCCGGGTCCACGCTCACCGGGACGCCCCGGCGCCCCGCCTCCCGCATCGCGAGGAGCGCCGTCGCCCGGCTCGTCGCCGCGAAGAGGAGATAACCGGAGACGTGGAGCCGGGTGACGCCGTCCAGCAGCGACGGCGACCAGTCGTCGGGGGAGAGGCGCAGGACCGCTCCGCCGTCGGTGAGGAAGGTCCGCTCCGCCGAGGAGTCGACCAGGGCGACGACCGTGCCGGTCGGCGTCTCCTCGTCCACGGCCAGCAGCGGACGCACACCGGCCCGTTCCAGCGCGCCCCGGTGCCAGTCGGCCGAATCGGCCCCGGCCCGGGCGAGCAGCCGTACGTCCCGGCAACCCGAACGCGTCGCCCAGCAGGCGACGTTCGCACCGGCACCGCCCGGCAGCGTGCTGATCCGCGCAGGCGTGTCCGTACCGTGGACCAGCGCCGAACCGTGCCGTACGACCACATCGGTCACCACGTCCCCCACGACGAGCAGGGCGCCCCCGGTCACCGTGCCGCCGCCGCGATCTGCGCGGCGAGCCGCACATTCCCCCGTACCGCGGCCAGATTGGCCTCCAGGGACGCGCCGTCGGTCTCCCGCATCAGGAACTCCAGCAGGAACGGTGTGACGGCCTGTCCCACGATGCCGCGCTCCCGGCAGGCGTCCAGCGCCCGGGTGAGCACCCGGTCGTGCACCACGGGGTCCAACTGCTCCTCCTCCGGTACGGGGTTGGCGACGATCAGCGCCGCGGCGGGACCGCCGAGCTCCTCCCGGGCCCGCATCACGTTCGCCACCTCCTGCGGCGTACGGACCGTCCAGTCGACCGGTTCGCCCGAACTGCTCAGGTAGAAGCCCGGGAAGTGGTCCGTGCCGTAGCCGAGGACACCGACGCCGAGCGTCTCCAGGCGCTGGAGGGTGGCCGGCACGTCCAGGATCGACTTCACGCCCGCGCAGACCACCGTGATACCGGTCCGGGCGAGCAGCCGGAGATCCGCCGACTCGTCCTGGGTCCCGGTCCACTCCCGGTGTACGCCGCCGAGCCCGCCGGTCGCGAAGACGCCCAGTCCCGCCCGCGCCGCCAGGAACGCGGTCGCGGACACGGTCGTCGCGCCGCTCGCACCCGTGGCCAGCGCGGGCGCCAGGTCACGGTGGCCCAGCTTCCGCATCGCCGGGTCCGCCGCCACCCGTTCCAACTGGCCCGCCGCCAGGCCCACATGGGCCCGGCCGTCCAGCACGGCGACCGTGGCGGGTACGGCACCCGCCTCGCGTACGATTTCCTCCAGCTCCTCCGCGACCCGGAGATTGCGGGGGCGGGGCAGACCGTGCGCGATGATCGTCGACTCCAGGGCGACGACGGGGCGCCCTCCGGCGAGTGCCTCCCGCACCTCGGCGGAGAGCACGGGGGTGTGGCGGCCGGTTTCCTGCGACGTGGATGCCGATGGGTTCCGATGCATGCCCCATCCCTGTCGCAGGCGCGGTGCCCGCAAACCCGGACGGCGGAGCCGGGCGGGCCCTCAGGCCTTCTCGGCCACCGGGGACGGCCGGTTCGGCGCCCGCCGCAGGGCGAGCGCGGCCATCGGCAGCAGCAGGCAGGCGGCGGTCATGTTCAGCCAGCCGTAGCTCAGCCGGGAGACGATCACTCCGGCGACCGCGCCGCCGATGCCCGCCGCCGCGTTCATCGTGAGGTCCGATAGGCCCTGCACCGCCGCCCGGGCGGCCTGCGGCACCGAGTCGGTGAGCAGCGCCGAACCGGCGACCAGACCCGCCGACCAGCCCAGACCCAGGACGAACAGGCCCGCGGCGGTCCGGCCGTGGCCCGCGCCCGAGGTACCGGCCAGCAGGGCGGCGCAGCACAGCAGCCCGACGGACAGCCCGATGACGGACAGCCTCCCCACCCGGTCGGAGAGCCAGCCCATCACCGGGGAGAACGCGTACATGCCCGCGATGTGGCCGCTGATGACCAGCCCGATCAGCTGGATGTCCGCACCGTGGTGCCCGAGGTGGACCGGGGTCATCACCATGATCGAGACCATGGCGGTGTGGGACACGGCGACGGTCACCAGCGCCAGCCGGGCCATCGGGGAGGCCCGCACCGCCGCGACGCCCGCCCGCAGGGAGCGCTTCGTGGCCGCCCCGGTGTCCTGCGGCGCCAGGGCGCGGGCGGTGAGCAGCGGATCGGGGCGCAGCAGGACGGCGACCACGATGCCGGTGAGCAGGAAGATGACGGCGGCCCAGGCGAACGGGCCGGCCGTCTCGGGCACGGAGGTGCCCCGGAAGATCCGGCCGGCCGGAGCCGAGATGTTCGGGCCGAGCACCGAACCGATCGTGGTGGCCCAGATGACCGTGGAGATCGCCCGGCCGCGACGGTCCGGCTCGGCGAGATCGGCCGCGGCGAACCTGGCCTGGAGATTGGCCGACGAACCGGCGCCGAACCCCGCCATGCCGAGGAGCAGCAGCGGGAAGCTGTCCACCACCGCGGCGGTCACCACCAGGGCCGCGCCCAGGGCCCCGATCAGATAGGCGAGGACGAGTCCGGGGCGCCGGCCACGCGAGGTCATCAGGGCGGCCAGCGGCAGGGACAGCAGTGCCGTACCCGCCACGGAAGAGGTGGGAGCGAGCCCGGACAGTGCCTCGGAGCCGCTCACCTCCGCCGCCAGCACAGGGGCCAGGGCGATACCGATGGCCACGCCGAGGCCGCCGAGTATCTGGCTGCCGATGAGGACCGCGGATGTCCTGCGCCGCAGGGCAGGCAGGTCCGCGGCCGTGATCCGGGGGGTGATCGGGGCGCTCGTCACCGCCGCAGTGTGCCAGCTCGCGCACCGGTGCGACATCGGGTATCCGGCCCTGCGCGGGCGCCGGTACCTAGAACAGCGGTTGCGGGAGGATCCCCTCGAGGGCGAGCAGCTGCCGCTTGGTCTCCAGCCCGCCGCCGAACCCGCCGAGCCCGCCGCCGCTCTCCACCACCCGGTGGCAGGGCACCACCACCGGCAGGGGGTTGGAGCCCATGGCTGCGCCCACGGCCTGCGCGGCTCCCGGCTGCCCCACCCGGTCCGCGAGGTCCCCGTAGCCGACGACCGTGCCGTAGGGCACGCCGGACGCCAGCTCGCGGAGCACCTGGCGGTTGAATCCGGAGGAGAGCGACCAGTCCAGGTCCAGCGAGAACGTCCGCAGGTCGCCGGCGAAATACGCGGCGAACTGGCGCTCGGGCTCGGCGAGCCGGGCGGAGCCGGGCGCCCGGACGGGCTCCGTGCCCAGCCGAGCCCGCAGCCGCGCGAGCACCGAGTCCCGGACCCCGGGGCGCGCGTGGAAGACCACGCTCACCAGGCCCGCGTCCGTCGCCGCGAGCAGCAGCGGCCCGATGTCGCTGGACACGACTGACCACTGCACGCCCTGCTCCTTGGTGTCCATGCGACCACCCTACGGGCGGCCACCGACAGCCCCGCCGTTTCCGGCCGTACGCGGAACCCTCAGCGGGTGGCGTCCCGGACCACGTCGGGGCTGTCCGTGATGATGCCGTCGACGCCGAAGCCCGCCACCTCGGCCGCCTTCGCCGCGTCGTTGACCGTCCAGGTGTTCACCCGCAGCGGCTTGCCGTGGGCGCCCTTCAGCTTCTGCACCGCGGCGACGTAGTCGGCGTCGATCGACGCGTACGACGGATTGATCTGGTCGGTGAACGCCGCGTACGACGGCAGATCGGCCGGCGCGGGGGTGCCCAGGAAGCCCGTCACGACGTCGGGGCGCTGCGCGTGGACAGATTTCACACTCTCCGCACCGAAGCTCTGGACGACCAGCCGGTGCTTCACGTGTTCGCGGTCGAGCCACCCCTGCGCGCGCAGGACGCGCAGGGTCTCCCGCTCGATCCCCGGGTAGGTCTGCGGGGACTTGATCTCCAGGAGCAGCTTCTGGTGGTTGCGCTCCACCCGGTGCAGATACCGGGCGAGCGTCGGCACCCGGGCGCCCGTGAACCGCTCCCCGAACCAGCTGCCCGCGTCCAGCCTCGCGATCTCCGCCGCGGTGAAGTCCTTGACCGCCCAGGGCGCGCGGTCGGGGTAGACCTGCTCGGCGTCGGTGGTCCGCCTCAGGTCGGTGTCGTGCACCACGACCAGCACGCCGTCCCTGGTGAGCTGCACGTCGTTCTCCACCCAGGTGATGCCGAGGTCGTCGGCCGCGTCCACGGCCGCCAGGGTGTTCTCCGGGGCGTAGGCCGACGCCCCGCGGTGGGCGAAGACGACCGGGCCGGGCCGGTGGCCCTCGGCCTGCGCCTGTGCGGCGGGCAGCAGGACGCAGCCGCCGAGCAGGGCGGCGGCCGCGATGGAGGCGGTTGCTGTGCGTACGGACACGTGTACTCCTCGCGTCGGGGTGGGGCAGGGACAGACTCCCAGCCCGTACCCAACGGACGGCAGGCCGATGTTGACCATCATGTGAACGCGTTGTCGGGGACCGGAGCGTCGGCCGCCACGCAGGCGGATAAAATGCCGTTCTTATGTTTGCTTGCCGGGCCTTGCCCCTTAGGGTCACCCCCGAACCCGGGCCTCCGCGAAGGGCGTACCAGCATGCAGGGCACAGTTGACGGATTCAGTTACGGCCTCGTGACCCCGGTCGCGGCATTCCTCATGGCATGCCTCGGCGCGGCTCTCGGCCTTCGCTGCACCACGCGCTCCCTGCGCACGCGGGGCGCCACCAGAGCGGGCTGGCTCGCCCTCGGGGCGACCTCCATAGGCTCGGGCATCTGGACGATGCACTTCATCGCCATGGTGGGCTTCAGCGTCGAGCGGACGACGATGAGCTACGACAGGCCGCTCACGTTCGCCAGTCTCGCCGTGGCCGTCGTCATGGTCGGGATCGGGATCTTCCTCGTCGGCTACCGGGGCGCGACCCGCATGGCGCTGGTCACCGGCGGCACGATCACCGGCCTCGGCGTCGCCTCCATGCACTACCTCGGCATGGCCGGAATGCGCTTCGAGGGCGAGTTCACCTACGACACGTTCACGGTCTCGCTGTCCGTCCTGATCGCCGTGGTGGCCGCGACCGTCGCGCTGTGGGCCGCCGTCTCCATCCAGGGCTTCCTGCCCAGCCTCGGCGCGAGCGTGGTCATGGGCGTCGCGGTGAGCGGGATGCACTACACCGGAATGGCCGCGCTCCAGGTGCACCTGCATCCCGCCGCCGTACCGGGCGCGGCGGCCGACTCACCCACCGCACTGCTGATCCCGATGATGATCGGCCCGGGCTGCTTCCTGCTCCTCGCCGCGGTGATCGTGCTGTTCGACCCCCTCGCGGTCACGGGGGAGCCCCGCGGTGCCACCGGCGGGCCCGGCCACGCCCCCCGCGGCCCCGGACGGGTCACCGCCATCCCTTCCCAGCGCCGCCGCACGTCCGACGGCGCCCCCGCCGGCAGGGGGTACCGGCGGCCGCGGAACAGCTGATCCGCCCCCGTTGTCAGTGGTGGGTCGTACGGTGGTTGCATGCGGCCAGTTTCGAAGATCGAACGCTCGATGGCGCCTTTCGAGGTCATCAGTCCCTACCAGCCCAGCGGTGACCAGCCCGCGGCCATCGCCGAGCTGGAGCGGCGCGTCCGCGCCGGGGAGAAGGACGTCGTGCTCCTCGGCGCGACCGGCACCGGCAAGTCGGCGACGACGGCCTGGATGATCGAGAAGCTGCAGCGCCCCACCCTGGTGATGGCACCGAACAAGACGCTGGCCGCCCAGCTGGCCAACGAGTTCCGCGAGCTCCTCCCGAACAACGCCGTCGAGTACTTCGTCTCGTACTACGACTACTACCAGCCCGAGGCGTACGTCCCGCAGTCGGACACCTACATCGAGAAGGACTCCTCGATCAACGAGGAGGTCGAGCGGCTGCGCCACTCCGCCACGAATTCGCTGCTCACCCGGCGCGACGTCGTCGTGGTGGCCTCCGTCTCCTGCATCTACGGCCTCGGCACGCCCCAGGAGTACGTGGACCGGATGGTCCAGCTCAAGGTCGGCGACGAGATCGACCGCGACCAGCTCCTGCGCCGTTTCGTCGAGATCCAGTACACCCGCAACGACCTGGCGTTCACCCGGGGCACCTTCCGGGTGCGCGGCGACACCATCGAGATCTTCCCGGTCTACGAGGAGCTCGCCGTCCGCATCGAGATGTTCGGCGACGAGATCGAGGCCCTCTCCACCCTCCACCCGCTCACCGGCGAGGTCATCAGCGAGGACGAGTCGCTGCACGTCTTCCCCGCCAGCCACTACGTGGCGGGTCCCGAGCGCATGGAGAAGGCGGTCGCCGGCATCGAGAAGGAGCTGGAGCAGCGCCTCGCCGAGCTGGAGAAGCAGGGCAAGATGCTGGAGGCCCAGAGGCTGCGCATGCGCACGACGTACGACATCGAGATGCTCCGCCAGATCGGCACCTGCTCCGGTGTCGAGAACTACTCGATGCACTTCGACGGCCGTGACCCCGGCACCGCCCCCAACACCCTCCTCGACTACTTCCCCGAGGACTTCCTCCTCGTGCTGGACGAGTCGCACGTCACCGTGCCGCAGATCGGCGCGATGTACGAGGGCGACGCCTCCCGAAAGCGGACCCTCGTCGACCACGGCTTCCGGCTGCCGTCCGCCCTGGACAACCGGCCGCTGAAGTGGGAGGAGTTCCTGGGCAGGATCGACCAGACCGTCTACCTCTCCGCCACCCCGGGGAAGTACGAGCTCTCCCGGGGCGACGGCTTCGTGGAGCAGATCATCCGCCCCACCGGACTCGTCGACCCGGAGGTCGTCGTCAAGCCCACCGAGGGCCAGATCGACGACCTGGTGCACGAGATCCGCAAGCGGACCGAGAAGGACGAGCGGGTCCTGGTCACCACCCTGACCAAGAAGATGTCCGAGGACCTCACGGACTACTTCCTGGAGCTCGGCATCCAGGTCCGCTACCTGCACAGCGACGTCGACACCCTGCGCCGCATCGAGCTGCTGCGCGAGCTGCGCTCCGGTGAGTACGACGTGCTGGTCGGCATCAACCTGCTGCGTGAGGGCCTCGACCTGCCCGAGGTGTCGCTCGTGGCCATCCTCGACGCGGACAAGCAGGGCTTCCTGCGGTCGGGCACCTCGCTGATCCAGACCATCGGACGCGCCGCCCGTAACGTCTCCGGCCAGGTCCATATGTACGCGGACAAGATCACCCCCGCGATGGCGCAGGCCATCGACGAGACCAATCGCCGCCGTGAGAAGCAGATCGCGTACAACACCGAGCGGGGCGTCGACCCTCAGCCGCTCCGCAAGAAGATCAACGACATCGTCGCGTCCATCGCCCGCGAGGAGGTCGACACCGAGCAGCTGCTCGGCACCGGCTACCGGCAGGGCAAGGACACCAAGGCACCCGTCCCCTCCCTGGGCGGCAGGGCGGCCACGGGGGGCAAGGCGAAGAAGGACGGCGCGGTCGTCACCGACCGGCCCGCCACGGAGCTCGCCGGGATCATCGAGGAGATGACGGACCGCATGCGCGCCGCCGCCGCCGACCTGCAGTTCGAGGTCGCCGCCCGACTGCGCGACGAGGTGGGGGAACTGAAGAAGGAACTGCGACAGATGAGGGAGGCGGGCCTGGCCTGACCCCTGCGCACGAGGTGTGTTGCAAGAACGACACAAAAACGGCCCATCCCTCCTGTCGCCCGCACCGGACTGCGTAGGGTTCGGGGAAACCGCACACGGACGGTTGCGGGGCAGCAGCGGAGAGGGGACAGCGCGTGACGGTCAACATGACCAAGGGTCAGGCCATCAGCCTGCAGAAGAGCGACGGGGGGGCCCTGACCGCGGTACGGATGGGGCTCGGCTGGCAGGCGGCTCCGCGCCGCGGACTGTTCGGCTCGCGCACGCGGGAGATCGACCTGGACGCCTCGGCGGTGCTCTTCGCCGACAAGCAGCCGGTGGACGTCGTCTTCTTCCGCCACCTCGTCAGCGACGACGGCTCGGTCAAGCACACCGGTGACAACCTGGTCGGCGGTGCCGGCTCGGGCGGCGACGACGAGGCGGTCCTGGTCGACCTGCAGCGCGTTCCGGTCCACATCGACCAGATCGTCTTCACGGTGAACTCCTTCACCGGCCAGACGTTCCAGGAGGTGCAGAACGCCTTCTGCCGCATCGTCGACGAGACCAACGGCCAGGAGCTCGCCCGCTACACGCTCGACGGCGGCGGGCAGTACACGGCGCAGATCATGGCGAAGGTGCACCGCGCGGGCGGTGGCTGGCAGATGACCGCCCTCGGCAACCCGGCCAACGGCCGGACCTTCCAGGACCTGATGCCGTCGATCCTGCCGCACCTCTAGGGCCTTCCGTCCGGCTCGGGCCGGACCCCGTGAGCCCGGCACGGTCCGGACGGGAACCACCGGGCACGCGGGACACGGCCGGTCCCCACCGGACCCGGTCCACATCTGTACGCGCAGCTCCCGGAGGCATCCGCCGCCGGGAGCTGCGCCCATGGCAGGGCACCACAAGGAACGTCGAGGGGACAGGGCGATGACGGCCGAGCTGGTCCGGGGGCAGAACCACACGTTGCCCCAGACCCGTCTGGAGATCAGGGTGTCGGCGGGATCCCCCGTCGTGGCCGGGGCAACTCTCGGGGACGAGCGGGGCACGGTCCACGGCGCCGAGTGGATCGTCCACCCCGGATCGCCGCAGCTCCCCGGACTGGAGGTCTCCCGGCAGGCCGCGGCCGACCACCGGCTCGCGGTGGACCTCGACGCCCTGCCTGACGCGGTGCACCGCGTCACCGTGCTCCTGGCCCTCCCCCTGGGGACCGGCCGGCCCGTCACGTTCGGCTCGGTCGCCGCGCCGTTCGTCGCCGTCACCGGACTCGACGGCACCGAGATCGCCACCTTCACCCTCACGGGCCTGGACGCGGAGTCCGCCGTCACGGCCCTGGAGCTCTACCGCCGCCAGGGCGTCTGGAAGGTCCGCGCCGTCGGCCAGGGCTACGCCGCCGGACTGGCCGGGATGCTCGCCGACCAGGGCGTGGCCCGCGCCGCGGAGCTCGCCGCCTCGATACAGGAGGCCGTCGTTTCCGGGCTCGCCCGCTCCGTGGCACCCCCGCCGCCCCGCACCCCGGACGGTGAGCGCGTCCGCCACCCCTCCCGTCCCGCACCGTCGGCGGGCGGCGGGCGGCCGCCCGGGCCGCCCGTGACCGGCGACCGGCACCCCGCCCCGGGCTCCGACCCGCTCGGGGAGCCCTCCCCGGCACCGGCCGCGGACCCCACGCCGGGCGGCCCCGTCAACTACGCGCACCCGCGCCGACAGACCTCCGCCCCGCCCCCGCCCCCGCCCCCTCCGACGGCCCCGCCCGCCGCCCCCGGACAGCCCGCGCGGCCCGTCGCCGGTGACGCCACCGGCTGGTCCATGGACGAGCGCCTGTACAACCAGATCTGGGGCATGTTCGAGGACCTGGCCCGCGCCGTCGCCGCCTACCGCAGCGCCGTCGACTTCGCCGAGTCCCGGATGGACCAGGAGCTCGACCGGGCTCTCTCCGACCCGCGCAGCCGGATCGGCGGCGCGGGCGACCGGGCCCGGGAGGCGGCCAGGGCCAAGCGCGACGAACTCACCACCCGGGCCCGTGAGGCCCTGGACCGCGACCTGGTCCAGCTCGCCGCCGAGTGCGCCGTGGTGGAGCCCGCGCTCCCCGCCGCGTACGCGGGCTGGGACAACCCCGTCTGGCACGGCTACCGCGTGCCGATGGAGATCCCCATGGCGCTGCGCATCGGCGACCTGCACCTGCCGGAGCGCGCCGACCTGCGTATCCCGCTCCTGGTACGGCTGCCGCTGGAGCGCGGGATCTGGATCGACAGCGGCCGTACGGCCTCCGAGGCCTCCGCCTCGACGGACGGCGACGAGCTGCGCCGACTGGGCGTGGAGACCGCGGTCGCCCTGGCCGCCCGGCTGCTCGCCGTCTACCCGGCGGACGAGTTCTCGGTGCACGTCATCGATCCCGCGGGTTCCGCCGCCGCCGCGCTCGCCCCGCTGACCGGCTCCGGGGTGCTCACCGGGCCGCCAGCCGCCGGAGCCCGGGGAGTGGCCTCCGTGCTCGCCCACCTCACCCGGCGCGTCGACCTGGTGCAGATGGCGATCAGGGCCGGTGCCGCCGACTCGCTCCCGCCGGACCTGGACACCGGCGAGCAGCTGCTGATCGTCAACGACTTCCCGCACGGCTTCGACGACCGGGCCGTCACCCAGTTGCGCTATCTCGCCGACGAGGGTCCCGCCGTGGGCGTACACCTGCTGATGGTCGCCGACCGTGAGGACGCCCGCGCCTACGGACCGGTGCTCGACCCGCTGTGGCGGTCGCTGCTGCGGATCACCCCCGTGGCGGACGACCACCTCGCCGACCCGTGGGTGGGTCACGCCTGGACGTACGAGCCGCTGAGGGCGCCGCAGGGGAGCCGTGTGGTGGAGCAGGTCCTCGCGCTGGTGGCCGCGGCGCGCCGCGTCGGCTACCGCTGAGGAGGGGCCGGACCGGTCACCGCTGACGGCCACCGGCTACCGGCTACCGGCTGAGGAGAGCAAGGCAAAGGCCCATGACCTGGCGTTTTGGTCATCCTTTGCCTGCGGCTTTACCTAATCTTGGTGTTTCCTGTACTGTTCTTCGAGCGGAGGGGAGTACTCCCGATCGCGGCGTTCCCGTCAGTACGGACTGTGACCGGTCCCGGGGCGTCGGCCCGGCGCGCAGCCCGCGCGTCCTGGGTGGAAGAGACCTCCGGCAGCGACGACGCTGATCTATAGCCGTAGCGAACTGCCGGAGGCGCAGTGGACGTTTCATGGACCCTTTGGACGCTGACCATTCTTGGTCTCGTCGCCCTCATCGCCGTCGACTTCTTCATCGGGCGCAAGCCCCATGACGTGTCGACCAAGGAAGCCGGAATCTGGACGATCGTCTGGATCGCGCTGGCCGTGCTCTTCGGACTCGGTCTGCTGGTCGCCGGCGAAAGCCAGGCCTCAGGCGAATTCTTCGCCGGCTTCATCACCGAGAAGTCACTCAGCGTGGACAATCTCTTCGTCTTCGTCCTGATCATGGCGAAGTTCTCGGTGCCCTCCCACCTCCAGCAGCGGGTGCTGCTCTTCGGTGTGCTGATCGCCCTGGTGCTGCGAGCGATCTTCATCGCCGCCGGTGCCGCGGTCATCGCCAACTTCTCGTGGGTCTTCTACATCTTCGGCGCGTTCCTCATCTACACCGCCTGGAAGCTGATCCAGGAGGCGCGGGCCGGCGAGGAGGAGGACGACTTCGAGGAGAACCGCCTCCTGAAGTCGATCGAGCACCGCTTCGGTGTCGCCGACAGGTACCACGGGACGAAGCTCTTCATCCGGAACAACGGCAAGCGCGTCCTGACCCCGCTCATGGTGGTCATGCTCGCCATCGGCACCACCGATGTGCTGTTCGCACTGGACTCCATCCCCGCGATCTTCGGCCTGACCCAGGACCCGTACATCGTCTTCACCGCCAACGCGTTCGCCCTGATGGGCCTGCGGCAGCTGTACTTCCTCATCGGCGGTCTGCTGAAGAAGCTGGTCCACCTCAGCTACGGGCTCTCGGTGATCCTCGGATTCATCGGCGTGAAGCTGGTGCTGCACGCACTGCACGAGTCCGGGGTGCACGTCCCCGAGATCTCCATCCCGTTCTCCCTCACCGTCATCTGCGGCGTCCTGGTGATCACCACGATCACCAGCCTGATCGCCAACAAGAAGCAGGAGGCGGCCGAGAAGGCCGTGTCGGAGAAGACGGCCGACGACGAGAGCGAGAACATCGGCGTCGAGAAGTAGCCGACGGCAGCCCGAGGGCGACAGCCTGAAGGCGGTCGGACGGACGGCGGCGGCCGGGACCCGAAAGGGCTCCCG
>NZ_JBHXRD010000040.1:0-67960 GCF_042717325.1 Streptomyces sp. NPDC058637
GGCTGCGCCGGGCCCATCCGATCCCGGCGCAGCCCCTACGGCAGGGAACTCACACCGTGCGTACCGGCGTGGACTCATGGCGTGCGGTCTCGGTGGGCGGAACCGGTCTTCTGCCCGCCGGCAAGTCCTTGCCAGGTTGCGGATGCCTCGCCGGGTGAGCGGGGCACGGACTCGGCACTGTCGCCCTCTTCATCGTTCGGAGCACCGCGTGACCATCAGCCTGCACGGCTCAGCGACCGTCCTTTTCCAGGGGGACAGCATCACCGACGCGGGCCGCCTGTCGGACCCGGGTAACCCCCTGGGCAACGGCTACGCGCGGATGGCTGCCGAGCGCGTCCGTACCGCGCGGGGCGACAACGGCATCACCTTCCTCAACCGGGGGATCAGCGGAAACCGTGCGGCCGACCTGCGCGCCCGGTGGCGCGAGGACGCTGTCGACCTCGCGCCGGACGTGGTGTCCGTCATGATCGGCGTGAACGACACCTGGCGCCGCTACGACGCCGGTGACGTCACCTCGCTGCAGTCGTACGAGGACGACTACCGCGCCGTCCTCACGCAGATCCGGGACGCACGGGACACGCAACTGATCCTGATCGAGCCCTTCCTCGTCCCGGTGACGGACGAGCAGTGGGCGTGGCGCGAGGACCTCGATCCCCGGATCCGCACGGTCCGCCGACTGGCGGAGGAGTTCGACGCGGCGCTTCTGGCGGCGGACGGCTTGCTCAACCAGGCCGCCCGAACGGCCGGCGGGGCCGAGCACATCGCTGACGACGGCGTCCACCCGACACCGTTCGGGCACACGCTGCTCGCGGAGGCATGGACGGCGCTGGCCGGACTGTAGGGCCGCGCTCAAGGACCTTCCCCACGAGCGGATGACGAACCCGCGAGCGGGCGACGAACTCGCGGCCGGGCGTCGAGCCCGTATCGGGACCACGAAGCCCGCGGCCGGGCGTCGAGCCCGTATCCGGGCGACGATTCCTCAGGCGACGGGAATCCTGGCCCACACCGTCTTGCCCGACGCCGTGGGCCGGGACCAGCCCCAGGAACTGCTCAGCGCGTTGATGATGCGAAGCCCTCGGCCACGCTCCAGGGACTCGTCTGCCTGGCGCAACACGGGAACATCGGGGCTGGGGTCGTTCACCGCGCAGACCAGTGTGCCGTCCTGCCGAGCCAGGCCCAGCCACGCCGTGGCCCGGCCCGCGGGCCGGGCGCCGAGCGACAGCGCGTGACAGACCGCGTTGCTCACCAGCTCGCCCGCCACCAGCCCGACTTCGTCGGCACAGGACCGCAGGCCCCACCGCTCCAGTGAGTCGCGGACGAACGCCCGCGCCTGCTGGAGGCTTTCGGCATCGGCGGCCAGGCTGTGCGTCGTGAACCCGGGCGCACCGACGCCGAGATCACGCGCCCAGTCCTCGTGCGGGGATCCGCAGTTTTCGGCCAGATGAGGAGGGTGGGCCGCCGCTCCGTGACGGGGTGCGTTCTCCGCGTGCATGAGCGCTGATCACCCTCCGGTGAAGGCCGGTTCGTAGTGCCGTGGGGCCGGACGACCACTAGTATCCTCGCCGTCCGTGCTTCCGTGCAATTGCACCCGGAATTGCACCCCCGGGTGTGAGCAGGGGACATCTGTTCACCCGGTGCGGGCCCTGGCGGCGTGCCAGGAACTACTGGCGTAAAGGAATGAACCGCATGCAGCACATCGACAACGGCGTCCCGGCCGGCTCCCTCACCGGCGTGACGTGGACGAAGAGCCATCACAGCAACCCCAGCGGAAACTGCGTCGAGATGGCGCTGCTCCCCGGCGGAGACGTGGCCGTACGCAACTCCAGGCACCCCGACGGACCTGCCCTCGTGTACACCGAGAGTGAAGTGCGCGCCTTCCTCGCGGGAGTCAGGGACGGCGACTTCGACGGCATGGTCGGCTGAAAGCACCGGGCTGCCCGCACCGGTCCGCCCCCTGTCCGGGCTCCTGATGGCACACTGGCGACCAGACGCCCGCCATCAGGAGCCCGCATGCCCGGCATCGAACCGGTTCAGCCGTTACGGAAGCCGACGCTCGCCCCGGCCGCCGGATCAAGTCCCACGGCCCTGCGCCTGGTTCTGGGCGCGCAGCTCCGGCGGATGCGCGGCGAGGCCGGCATCACGCCCGATGTCGCCGCCGCCTGGATCCGCTGCTCCACCGCGAAGATCAGCCGGATGGAGACCGGCCACTCGCCGTGCAAGGAACGCGACGCCGCCGATCTGCTCAAGCTCTACGGCGTCACCGACCCCGACAGGACGGCCGAGTTCGTCGACCTGGTGCGCCGGGCCGGAGAGCGCGGCTGGTGGCGGAACTACGCGGATGTGCTGCCGGACTGGTTCGAGCCCCTCGTGGGCCTCGAAGAGGCCGCGGCGTCCATCAGGACCTACGAGGAGCACTACATGCCCGGGCTGCTCCAGACCGCCGACTACGCCTACGCGGTCGTACGCTCCGGACACCACCTGGAGCCGGAGGAGACCACTCGGCGACGGGTCGAACTACGGCTGAGAAGGCAGGAGCTGCTCCGCCGCCCGGACGCTCCCAAGCTGTGGGTGCTCCTGGACGAGGCGGTACTGCTGCGGCCGACCGGCGGCGCGCGGGTGATGCGTGATCAGCTCACCCACCTCCTGGCCATGACAGAGCTGCCCCACGTGATCGTCCAGATCGCGCCCTTCGACGTGACCGCCCACACGTCCCCGGGCAACGGCATCACGTACCTGCGGTTCGCGATGGCCGGGCTCCCCGATGTCGCCTACATCGAGCACCTGACCAACGCAACGTCCGTGAACAAGCAGGAGAGCACGGACGAGTACCGGTGGATCCTGGACTCGCTCAGCGCCCAGTCCCCGAGCCCGGTGGAGAGCAGACACCTGCTGAGACAGGCGCTCGAGCGCTACTCCTGACCGGGGCGGGGACCGGTGCGCCGATCAGATCACCACTTGCGGCCGACGCCGCCGTACTCGATCCATTCCTGGGTCGCCTGCTTCGGTGCCAGATCCGAGTCGGGCCGCCAGGTCGACACCTCCACGAGGCCGGGCTCCAGCACCTCCAGGCCCTCCAGGAAAACGCCCACGTCCTCCTGGCGGCGCACCCGGCCCCACTGGTTGCCGGTGCTCTTCGCCATGAAGTCCGTGACGAAGTCGCGGGTGACGGCGTCCTCGCTGACCAACTGGCACACCACCAGGAAGCTGCCCGGGGCGAGGTGG
Source organism: Streptomyces sp. NPDC058637 (assembly GCF_042717325.1). Lineage (NCBI taxonomy): Bacteria > Bacillati > Actinomycetota > Actinomycetes > Kitasatosporales > Streptomycetaceae > Streptomyces > Streptomyces sp. NPDC058637. The sequence goes on from NZ_JBHXRD010000040.1 coordinate 3,223, forward strand.
TCCGCGACCCTGCGCACCAGGCCCGCGGGGTCGTCCTCGTCGGGGATGCAGTGCAGTACGGACACGAACAGCGCGGCCACCGGCTCGTCGAAGTCGATCAGCCTGGCCACCTCGGGGTGTCCGAGGATGCCGTCGGTGTCACGCATGTCGGCCTGGATGACCGCGGTCCTGTCGTTCTCCTCGAGTATCGCCTTGCCGTGCGCCAGGACGATGGGGTCGTTGTCTATGTAGACGACCCGGGCGGCCGGATCCACGAGCTGGGCGACCTGATGGACGTTGTCCTGGGTCGGCAGGCCGGATCCGTGGTCGATGAACTGGCGGATCCCGTACTCGGACGCCAGGTGGTGCACGACCCGCCGCAGGAAGCGACGGTTGTTCACCGCGAGGATCTTGGTGCTCGGGACATGCTCCAGCAACTGCTCGCACGCGATGCGGTCCGCGGGGTAGTTGTCCTTGCCCCCCAGGTAGTAGTCGTACATCCGTGCGACGCTCGGCACGTTCACATCGATGTTCTTCGGAATGGAAGTGTCCCCGTTGCTCATCCAGCCCCTCGCCAGTTCCAGGAGAAGTAGTTCGTATCCGTGAGGGGTCATGCTAGGGATCTCGCCGTGGGGCTGACAGCCCTCGGGGGAGTGAGGCGGGGGCGTACGGCGGTGAACCGGCCAGACACGGTCGATGCCCGGCACTCGCACCTCGCATATTCCAAGCCCCGGACCGGCCGGACCCGGGCTGCTCCAGGTGGCAGGAAGCCAAGTCGCCCTGGTGGAAGACTATTTGTCGTACTGCCGTCGTGCACCGTCCATGGATCGGAGCCGTGCACGGGGTGTCGTTCCAATGCGGCCGGAAAACGCCGTCCCCGGGCTGACGTTCGCCACCGGATGCTACTGATACGGCCGTTTCCCGCGCGGGACGATCGCGGCTCGAGCCCGGCGGTCTATCGTGGACGCCATGTCCGCCCCTGAGCTGATCCGTATCGTTTCCCGCGACTCGCCCATGGCCCTAGCCCAGGTGGAACGCGTCCGGGCCGAACTGGCGTCCCTCCACCCCACCACCGTCACCGAGGTCGTTCCCGTCAGGACGACGGGCGACAAGTGGATGGGCGACCTCGCACAGGTGGACGGGAAAGGGGCCTTCACCAAGGAGGTCGACGCCGCTCTGCTCGCGGGCGAGGCGGACCTCGCCGTGCACTGCGTCAAGGACATTCCGGCCGACCGGCCGCTGCCCGCGGGCACGACCTTCGCGGCCTTCCTCGAACGGGACGACATCCGCGACGCACTCGTCCACCCGGGCGGGCTCACCCTCGACCAGCTCCCGGACGGCACGAGGATCGGCACCTCCTCCGTGCGCCGGGTGGCCCAACTCGCGGCCTCCCACCCACATCTGGACTGCGTACCCTTCCGGGGCAACGCCAACCGGCGCCTCGCCAAGCTCGCCGCCGGCGAGGCCGACGCACTGCTCCTGGCCGTCTCGGGCCTCCACCGCATCGGGCGCGCCGACGTGATCAGCGACGTCCTGTCACCGGAGACCATGTGCCCCCCGATCGGCGCGGGGGTCCTCGCCCTGCAGTGCCGCGAGGACGACACCGCCACGATCGACGCCGTCGGCGCCCTCAACCACCCCGACACCTACCGGGAGACGACGGCGGAGCGCATGCTCCTCCACGTCCTCCAGGGGCACTGCAACTCTCCGATCGCCGGCTTCGCGACGACCCACCGCAACGGCGATCTCTCCCTGCGCGCCTGCGTGTTCAGCCCCGACGGCAAGACCGTGCTCAACGCCCACGAATGGGCGGGCCCGCTCGACCCCGCCACCCTCGGCACCTCCGTGGCCGTGACCCTGCTCCGCCAGGGAGCGCGCGAGCTGATCGACAGCATCGCGCACTGAGGCACTCCGGAGAACCGAGACCGTCAGTTCCGTTCCCTCCGCCGTACAACCCTTCTGCCGCACCCGGGGTCGAACAGGGTGTGGCAGAAGGGACGGACTCCTTCCGGCCGTCCCCGGCAACGCCGGTGGCACGTGAGCGACCGATCGACGAACAGCCCCGCACGTGCGGCCCGGCGGAACCCCATGTCCGCCGGACCGCACTCCGGTTCAGAGTCCGAGCAGCACCGGCAGCGTCGCGGAACTCTTCGAGAACAGGGACGGCACCGCGACGAGGCCATCCGGATCGACGGCCAGGGACAGTCCCGGGAACCGCTCGAACGGCGCGGGCGGGGTCAGCGCCTCCTCCAGCCGCGTCAGAGGTGCGCCGCGGCAGAAGTGGGGGCCGTCGCCGAACGCCAGATGCCCGCGCTGCTCCTCCACCATGTTCGCCCAGGTACGCGCGGGGGTGGTCTCCTGCCCCGCCGAGAGCATGGGCAGCAGAGTGCCGACCAGCACCTGCTCGGGCCGCAGGTCGGAGCGGAGGACGGTGCCCGTCAGCTCCTGCGGCCTCGGACGCTCCTCGGCCGGAGCACCGAACAGCTCGCAGATGACCCGCATGGGCACCGGGTGCGCGAAATGCCGCCGGAGTCGACGCTGCCGTCGGCACCCGCGTGCGAAGGCAGGTCGCCCAGCAGCTACCTCACGATCTGCTGGAAACGCGGTCGTCGAGCGGCTCGCGCAGGCGCCGGTGCTCGGGGCCGTCCGCCCCGATGACTTCGGCCCGCCGGCCCATCATCAGCAGTCGCCCCGGGCGTCAGGCACCGTCCGAGAAGCCCTCTGTCGCCCCGCTCACACAGGGTCCTCGCGCGGCGGACCGGTGAGCTTGCGTGCTGCGATCTTCGAAACCTGGGCCTGCATCTGCCGCGTGACGAGCTCGGGGTCTACCACCGGTCCCGTCACCACGGCGAGATGCGCGCCGTCGGCACTACGCATGAACAGGAAACCGCCGTCGAACTCCACCATATGCTGATGCACCGCACCGCCGGCCTCGCCGAACTCCCGACCGAGACCCCGGCCGAGCGACTGAAGACTCGAACAGCTCGCCGAAAGCCGGTCGGCGGAGTCTCGGTCCATGCCCTCCGAGTTGGCCAGCAACAGACCGTCGGAACTGAAGACGATCGCCAGCCGTACACCGGGCACTGCGGCGACCTCGGAGATCATCCAACCGCGCCGCTCCGGGTTCTCCACGTGGTTCATGCTCAGATCTGTCCTTTCGGGGACTCGGGGGCGGGGGAGGGGGCGTGCGGGGGGTCGTACGAAGGTGTGTTCTGGGGGCGCGGAACCGGTCGAACAAGGATCGGCGGCGGCCACGGGCTCCGCCGAGGTGGGGGACGAGCCCTGGAAAACCTTCGAGTCGGCGATGAGCCGATGTCCGATGGACGCGAAGCGCAGGACATCAAGAGAGGTGCGGAGAGGGAAGGGCCGCGTCAACGGCGTTACGGGTATACGCGGACCCGGGCGGCCCGCCGGCATCGCCCGGGGGCATCATCGTCTTCATGGGAGGAACCACTCCAGCACCAGAGGTTGTTCGAAGATCGTATCTCCCATTCACCTAAGCGGAAGCAGATCGCCGTGTGAACCCCCTTTGCCTAATTGCCAATTGCGGGCGCACATACCACAGGTCACCACCCATGCGGGTCCGGACGAGTGATGTGGCGAAAGAGGGGGAGGTGCGGTGAAAGGGAATCTGCCGACAGCTCGCCAGGCGGAGCACTGGCTGCGGCTCGCCAGGGTGAACTGTCCCGAATTGCCTGACGGGCTCGTCGTGGTGGCTGTATCCGATGACGTGTGAGGTATGTGGCTGGGGCGGGCTGACCGCCGCGGGACGGCTGCGCCGGGAGACGGTGCGGATACAGGCGGCCGAGGCTGTTCGAGCAGGAGGTCAAGCCGACGGAGGTGGCCCGGCGCCTGCGGGCGAGTGGGAAGTCGGCTCACCAGTGGCGCCAGTTGCGGCGCGACGGAGGGTTCGAGGCGCTCGCGTCACGCGGCCCGGGTGGGTCGTGGTGCCGCCTGTCCCCGCGCTGCCTGGAGAAGCTCGCCGTGTACCTGGACCAGGGCCCGGCCGCGCACGGCTGGGTGGAGGACCAGGTGTGGACCGCGTCGCGGGTGGCCACGCTGATCGGGCGGAAGTTCCACGTTTCCTACAGCGTCTCGGGCGCCACCAGGTTGATGCACCGGCTCGGTTTCAGCCCGCAGGTCCCCGCGCAGGGTGGCAGAGCGCGACGAGCAGGCCGTCACCGCGTGGAAGGAGGTGACCTGGTTCGGAGGTAAAAAGAGTCCGGGCGGCCTGCGGGGGCTACGTCTGCTTCCGAGGACGTGGCGGGCTTCACTCGCGACCGCCCAAAGGCCGCACCTCGGGGAGGTCGAGGCCGCACGCCGGTCGTGACAGTCAGCGGGCGCCGCTCGGGGCGCCCGTCCGTGGCGGGACTGATCGCCATGCGGCCGGGCTCGCGCACCCGGCTGTGCCACCGTCCGCTCACCCACCCCGCAGGCAAGGGTCAGCGCCGCAGCATGGGTGAGCGCGACTTCATCGCCCTGGTCGACGGCGTCCACCACCTCGTCAAGGCACCGATCGTGCTGGTGCGGGACCGCCTGAACACCCACGTCTCCCACGCCATGCGCGAGTTGGCCGCCGAATGCACCTGGCTGACGGTCTTCCTCCTCCCCGCCTACTCACCCGACCTGAACCCGGTCGAATGGGTCTGGGTGCACGTCAAGCGCAGCCTCGCCAACCTTGGCGTGGTCGCCCTCGACCGGCTCGAAGTCCTCGTCCGCAACCGGCTCAAGCGCCCGCAGAACCGGCCCGACCCCCTCGCCGGCACCGGGCTGACCCTCGACACCCCAACGTCACCCTGACGAGCCGAAGTCAGTAGAGGTCTTCAGAGCGGGCGGGCAGCCTGTCGGGGGTGAAGAAGACCAGCCGGGCCAGCTTCTCGGGCTGGGAGAACTCGGGATCGGTGGTCGCGGGCAGCAGGATCTCGTGGTGGAGGGTGAAGCCCGTCCGCTGCAGGCGGGCGAGGACCTTGGCGTTGCGAGCGTCCGGCTCACCCACGATGCGGCTGTGGCCTATGAGCGCGTGCGTGAGGAGTTCGGGGAACAGCGCGCGGGTGAAGCCCGCTTCTGCGGCGCCGGGGGTGGGGCCGAGGAGCAGGTGGATGCCGACGTCCCCGGGTTCGACGGGGTAGCACGCGCTGATGCGGTCGTCGGCCGGCTCGTAGGTGTGGAACAGCGCCACCGGGGTGTCGTCACGGTAGGCCAGGTACGCCTGATGGGTGGGCAGGGCGTCAAGGTGACGGTAGATGCCCAGGACCTGGGCGCGGCTCAGTTCGCCCATGCCCCAGAAACTCGCCCGGGGCTCCGTGACCCACGCGTGGACCAGATCCACGTCCTCCACGGGATCCACCGGATGCAGACGGACCGTCCCAAAACCGTCGACTGCCCGTTCGTAGACCCAACCAGTCCGTAACACATCATCAGAAAGCATTTCTTCACATTATCGAAGGCTGGTGATTGCTGAGCAGGAATCGGCAGGAACCGAAAAGCCACCGCGTTCATCCTGCATGCCTCGGCACCTGAACTCAACGTGGTCGGAGGGCCAGTGGGTCTACCTCAAGCGCAGCCTCGCGAACCTCGCCGTGGTCCGGCTCACCGAGCTTGCTCGCAATCGCCCCGGCCCCACCCGCATCACCTTGAAGCGCCGACGTCGTAGCGCCTACCGATGGTGGCCTTGACGGGGACCAACACCAGCCAGGACCACATGGCCGCGACAGGTGAGACGAAGGCGATCGGCACCGTCACCCCGAAGACGAGAACGGTCGCGCTCAGATCCGCGACGACGTTCCGTCCGGCGCGCCCGGCGAGTGGATGGTCCGCGTGGAACTGCTCCCGGATCGACAGGAACAGAGCGAGCTGGAGTATGTCGACCACAGCGATCGTCAGTGCGTAGAAGGCCACCGCGAGAGGGCGGGAGGCGTATTCGGACAGCATCGCGGTGGGGAAGGGGACGAGGGCGATCACACCCAGCCCGGCGAGCGTGAGCCGCTCCGACAGCGCGTCCATCCGCTTGATCATGTGCAGGATCCGCCGGTGGTCCCGCCAGAAACCGGCCAGAATCGTGAAGCTCAGCGCATAGGCGCCGAGCTTCGGCAGCCAGTCGCCCACCGCCCCGCGGAAACCGTCGGTGTCCAGCCCGGTCGGCACGTGGATGTCGAGCACCAGCAGCGTCATGGCGATGGCGAAGATTCCGTCGGACAGCGCGATCAGCCGCTCGGGGCTCTTCTCTTCCGTTCTGCCTCTGCTCACACGACACAGGGTGATCGGGCGGGCGTGCCCGGGCTCTGATTGGGCCGACCGGTGGCAAGCCCCGTCACGACGGCTGAGAGCTCACCCGTGCGGACCAGCCGTCCGTCATTCGCCATGGTCGGGACCACGGCGTGCGGGCGTCGTGCTCCTGGCTGTTCCGGATACTCCGACAGGCTGCCGATCGGTCGCGGGACCCGGATCCTGGGAGTCAGTGTGCCTGCGCGGGAACATCCCCGCTACTTCCGAGGAGATTCCATGGCCCGGTTCGAGGCTACGGTCGAGATCGACCGCCCTGTCGCCGAGGTCTTCGCGTTTCTCGCGGACGGTGAGAACGACAGGAAGTTCAGCCCGCGCGTGCAGGACGTCTCCAAGTCCCCGCCCGGGCCGACGGCTGTGGGGACCGTGTTCCGCAGCACGGTGAAGGACGCCGGGATGACGACCCGGAAAGAGTTCCGGATCAGCGACCTCGTCACCCCGACACGGATCCGCTGGAACGAACTCTCCAGCAACCTCGTGACGGCCCGCGAGGGCGGCTACGACCTGGAACCGCTGGCGGCCGACCGGACCAGGGTGCGGATCTTCAACGACCTGGAGGGCCACCGCCTGGGCAAGCTCCTGGTCGGCCTCGCCGTCGCGGCCGCACGGAAGGACGCCCCCGCGTTCGGCCTGCGCATCAAGGCGGCGGTGGAAGTTTTCTGAGGGCAGAGCGCGGACAGGAGCCTCCCGGCCGCGGTTCCCGGGCCGCAACGGTTCCGTCGCGCTCGCCGTGACAGAGCGAGCGGGTCGTCAACTTGCGGCAGCCCCATCGCCCTTCAGGGCACAGTTCGTAAGAAGCGACCGGAAACCGCGGTTCGGCAGTGCGTGCAAATACCGTTGTTGGTACATCTTGCCCAACGCATATCGCTCGAACCCGGCCTGTCACACCGCACCCGGCAGGCCCGCAGATGGGGTGGACACCGCACATGAGCTACGGAGACGCGCTGCGCGACGAGGTCGCAGCCTCAGGGACGACTCCCCTGATCGGCATCTACGACATGTACTCGGCATCCGTCGCGGCCAGGCACTACGACGGCTTCTTCGTCTCGGGATTCGGGTTCTCGGCCTCCTACTACGGCCTCCCGGACATCGGGTTCATCGCCTGGCCGGACATGGTGGATTTCGTCGGCCGGCTGCGCGGGGCCTTCCCGCACCACCACCTCCTCGTCGACATCGACGACGGGTACGCCGATCCGGAAGTCGCCTGCCACGTCGTGCGGCGGCTGGAGCGGATCGGGGCGTCCGGCGTCATCCTGGAGGACCAGAAACGCCCCCGCAGATGCGGCCACGCGGACGGCAAGCAGCTGCTGCCGCTCGCCGAGTACCTGGACAAACTGAACCTCGTCCTGGACAGCCGGAGCGACCTGCTCGTGATCGCGCGCACGGACGCCACCGAGGAGGCCGACATCCTGCGCAGGGCGAAGGCCCTGGCGGCGACCGACGCGGATGTCGTGCTCGTCGACGGCGTACGCAGCGTCGAGTGGATCCGACGGGTCAGGGAAGCCGTCGGCGACAAACCACTGCTGTTCAACCAGATCGCCGGCGGGAAGTCGCCCCGGCTGTCCCTCGCCGAACTGGACGTACTCGGTGTGGACATGGCCATCTACAGCACGCCCTGCCTCTTCGCCGCCCACCAGGCGATGGACACCGCCCTCGCCGACCTCAAGTCCGCCGACGGCCGCCTGCCGGCCACGGACGAGGAGGGTGCTGTCGGCGTCAGCCAGGCCACGGAACTGCTGGCGAAGAACATCAGCCGTCACCACCGCCCCGCAGCCGAGGGCGTCCTCCTGGGGGCGGGGGCGATCAGACCTCGCCGAGGTCCGAGCTGAGCCAGCGCTGCGGCCGCATATGGATGACGACCTGCTCGCCGTGGTCCTTCCAGGCGAAGTCGACGTAGCCGTCGACCTTCTCCGGCGGAAGGTAGCGCCCCGCGATCTCGACCAGCTGCTCGCGGGTGGCAGGCGTCGTCGCGACGACGGGGCCCTCGACGGAGACGTACCGGATGGTCGGCGTCACACGGTCGACCATCAGGCAGAACCGGCCCGCACCGGCGATCAGGGTCCCCTTGCGGGAGTCGCGCCCCGTCATGATCCAGATGTCGCCGCCCGGCTCATACTGATACCAGATCGGCACGGTGAGCGGGGCCCTGCCGGACTCCGCCGCGTCCACGGACAGCGCGGCGATGTGCGGCTCGGCCAGAAACCGCTCACGCTCTTCACGGGTCAAAGCCACGGACTGCTCCTTCGTGGGCTCGGTGTCGTGGGTACTGGTCCCGCATTATGCAGCGCGTCGGCAGCAGTCCTGCCCGACGTGTCCGGAAACCGTGCCGGAGAAGAACCCGGCGGGCGCAGGCCCGGCAGTCTTCCGCCGCCCGGACCAGGGGGCGCGGGTCATCGGCGCAGCGCGGCGGTGAAACCGCGCCCGTACGCGTGACGGGTCGTGACGTCCAGCCGGATACCGCCGGGGACACGCCGGGCGCTGACGCCGTCGTCGGCGGATACCAGCCGCAGTGCGCGGCCGTGGACGGTGACCGAGACCGTGCGCCGCTTCGTCGTCGGGTCGGACACCGCGATCGCGTACGTCCCGTCGAGGGCACGGCGGAGCAGCACCGAGGCCGGACCGTCGACGGAGAAGAACTCCGTGCGGTGCGTGCCCGGCGCGAAGGTGTTGGCGGCGACCAGACCCAGGCCGCTGTGCGCGACGGCCTGCAGGCGGACTGTGTTCGCGAGCACGGAGAGCGGGCGGCCGTGGGCGTAGGACGCCAACTGCCGCTCCGAGGCGTTCGGGACGAGGGCATGGGCCATGGCGGCCGGCCCCGCCCCGGCGGTCTGCTCGTAGGAGAGGGTGAGGACCTGCTTGGTCACCGGCGTGTCCGCGTTGGACAGGCGGACCAGGCGCCGACTCCTGGTGACGGTGTCGAGCGCGACGACCGGCGCCGGTCCCGACAGGAAGACGTACCCCACCGCGCTCCCGCGTCCGGTTTCCGCGTACCGGAGCCAGGCCGACGGACCGGTCGCGGCACCCTCCTGCCAGGACGTTCCGTCGCGGCGGGCGCCGGTGAGGGACACGGGGGACGTGGGAGCCGCGACGCGGCTGTCGACCGTGGTGGTCACCGCGCGCCCTCCCTGACCGGTCACGCCCGCCGCGAGAACGACGATCTCGTCGTCGAACATGAACCACGACCTGGTGGAACGGGCACCCTGGTAGGCGACGAAGTCGTCGGGGAGCCGGCCCGCCTGCCACGCGGTGTAGCCGGCGTCGTCGGACTGGACGAAACCGGCCACGCCGTAGGCGCCGAGCCGGGCTCCGCCGGAGAACGCGTTGCCGCCCCGGGGAAAGTACACATAGGTGTTCTGCGCGTCGGAGGACGAGGTGAAGCCGCGCCCCGGGTTGTCGTACCAGAGGGCGCCGTAGAGCTCCGGGACGGTGCGGCGCGTCTCCACGGGCGCGGTGACGCCCGCCAGGCGGTACGGGGAGACGGCGGTGAAGTAGTCGACGCCGAACGACTGCCGCTGGTCCTCCCCGGACAGGTAGAGGTAGTGCGCGCCGTCACCCTGGAACCACGGCATCAGGTTCTCGCCGCTCATGTACTCGTACTTGCTGATCCGCTCCGAGCTGCGGGCCAGGGCGAAGGCGTAGCCGGGCCGCCGGTGGACCGTTCTGTCCATCGCGTTGAACGCCGAGTGGCACGCGGCGGGGGCGAGATCCCTCGCGGGAACGGGAGAGTTCAGGATGTCGGTGTACCGCACGACGCTGACGGGGGAGACGAACGAGGCCGCGTCAGGGGCAGCCTTCGAGGTCTGGCTGACATGTTTGACATAGCCCTCCAGCGCCGTGGTGTCGCTGCCGGTGGTGTACGCGGTGAGGTCGACGACGGCCTCCACGACGGCGGCGACGTCCGCGTACCCCGTGCCGGTGCGCGAGACCGCGCGGCCCTTGACGATCTCCATCATCCAGCCCTCGAAGATCAGCGGGGCGAAGCCGTCGGCCACCCAGCCCAGCACCACCCGGACGAGGCTTTCGCTGGGCACGTAGCCGGTGCCGTCGAGGATCTTCAGGGTCTGGACGACACGGGTCAGCAGGCCCTTGCCGTAGGAGCCGGTGTAGGCGACGCAGGCGTGCTGGACGAACGAACCGTCCGCGTAGAACCCGTCGGTGACGCCGTGCCGCAGGGCATAGGGGTCGATCGTCGCCAGGACGGTCAGCTGGTCGGCGACGGCCTTCCGGACGCGGGCGTCGTCGCCGAGAACGGCACCCTGGAGTATCCGGTTCGTCGTGATGTCGGCGAGATTGGCGCCGGTGTGGAAACGCGAGTCGAGATCCACGTCACCGTCCTCGCCGTTGCGGAGGTACGCGTCCATGGACTCCACATAGGCCGCCGCCAGGGTGGGGCGGTACGCCGCGAGCACGTCCCCCAGGAGTACGAACGTCCTGGTCACATAGGCGGGGATGCCGATCTCCCAGTGGAACCAGTTTCCGTAGTAGCCCTGCGCCGGGTCGCCGAAGTACATGTCGTGGAGACGGACGAGGCCGTCGGCGACCCGGCGTCGGACCCTCTCGTTTTCGTACAGTGGATCACCCGTTCCCGGGAGGCGGGTGGCGAGGGCGATCTCGTACAGATACTGGAACGACGTGCCCAGATTGACATCGCTGGTGCCGAGCGGGAGACCCTCGAACAGCTCACCCTGCCCGGCGCTGTCCATCGCGGCGAGCCGGGCGTGCGCCGTCGTCAGCACGGAGGCGATCCGGGGGCCGGTCTCCGGCCGGGCATTGCTCTCGATGGTGCCCGCGAACATGGCGACGGTGTTACGGAGCAGGGTGGCGTGGTCCGGGACCACCCTCCGGCCGTCCCGGCCGGCCGCGCGGACCCGCAAGGCCTGGGCGGCGGTCAGCAGTGCCGCCGCCGGGATCACGGAGAGCACGGAACGACGTGAGAGCCCCATCTGAACGCTCCAAAGTCCGGCCCGGAAAGCGTTTGCTCCCAGCCAAGCAACGGGGTCCCACCGGTGTCAACGGGCCGGACGCGGGTTCGCCGGAGGAACGGCGCCGGTGGCCGAGGGCGCACATGGAGGCGCACGCTGGGGGCATGGCCGGAAACCCGCCGATCGTCGTGCACCGGATCTCCGCCTCCGGAGGCAGGCGCGTCACCGTGCGCGGGCGCATCATGGGGCTCGCGCAGTCGGACGACGAAGTCCTGGAGCTCGTCGGCCGCGCCGGGCTCGACGGAACCGCGGACCTCCTGGCCGATCCGACCATGGTGGAGTGGGCCGGCGGGCGTCCTCACCAGTACCGGCGGGCCGAACTCCTGCCGTGACGAAGGCCCGTCCGGCAGGTGACCCGTCCCGGCCGGAGCCGGGGACCGGGCCTTCCGCGGGACGAGGGACCGGCCGTTGTCAGTGCCCTCCGTTACGGTCGACCCCATGACTTCAGCGACGACTCCAGCAACGACGCCGGCCGACGGCCACCACGTCATCCAGGTCCGTGGTGCGCGTGAGAACAACCTCGCCGACGTGTCGCTGGACATCCCGAAGCGCAGGCTCACGGTGTTCACCGGCGTTTCCGGATCAGGGAAGTCCTCGCTCGTCTTCGGCACCATCGCGGCCGAGTCCCAGCGGCTGATCAACGAGACGTACACCGCGTTCGTCCAGTCGTTCATGCCGAGCCTGGGCCGGCCCGACGTGGACGCGCTGCACAATCTGAGCGCCGCGATCGTCGTGGACCAGGAGCGGATGGGCGCCAACTCCCGCTCCACCGTAGGCACCGCCACCGACGCGTACACCATGCTGCGGATCGTCTTCTCACGCCTCGGCACACCGCACATCGGCACGTCCGGAGCCTTCAGCTTCAACCTCCCGGAAGGCATGTGCCCGCGGTGCGAAGGCGCCGGCCAGGTGTCGGACATCGACCTCGACCAGCTGGTCGACCGCGAGAAGTCGCTGAACGAGGGCGCCATCACCGTCCCCAACTTCGCGGTGGACTCCTGGTACTGGCAGATCATGGCCCGTTCCGGCTTCTACGACCCGGACAAGAAGCTCAAGGACTTCACCGACCGCGAGTGGGACGATTTCCTCCACAAGCCGCAGGTCAAGGTGAAGGTGGACAGCAACAACTTCACCTACGAAGGGCTCGTCCTGAAGGTCCAGCGGACCATGCTCACCAAGGACCGCGACGCCATGCAGTCCCACATCCGGGCCTTCGTCGACCGGGCCGTGATCTTCCGTGAGTGTCCCGACTGCGAGGGGGCCCGGCTCACCGCCGCAGCGCTGTCCTCGAAGATAGACGGGGTGAACATCGCGGAGTGCTCCGCGATGCAGATCAGCGACCTCGCCACGTTCGTGCGCCGGATCGACGACCCCGGCGTGGCACCCCTGCTGGCCGGGCTGCGGGACCTGCTGGACTCGCTCGTGGAGATCGGCCTCGGCTACCTCAGCCTGGACCGGCCCGCCGGCACACTCTCCGGCGGCGAGGCGCAACGCGTGAAGATGGTGCGCCACCTCGGTTCCAGCCTGACGGACGTCACGTACGTCTTCGACGAGCCGACCATCGGGCTCCACCCCCACGACATCCAGCGGATGAACGACCTGTTGTTGCTGCTGCGCGACAAGGGGAACACCGTGCTCGTCGTCGAGCACAAGCCCGAAGTCATCGCCATCGCGGACCACGTCGTCGACCTCGGCCCGGGCGCGGGCACGGACGGCGGCCGGATCTGCTTCAGCGGTGATGTGCCCGGACTGCGCGCCTCCGGCACTCTGACCGGGCGGCATCTCGAACACCGGGCACAGCTGCGGGAGAAGGTGCGTGAGCCGCGTGGTCACCTGTCGATCAAGGGCGCCGACCTGCACAACCTCAAGGACGTCAGCGTCGAGATCCCGCTCGGGGTCCTGACCGTGGTGACGGGCGTCGCCGGGTCGGGCAAGAGCTCCCTCATCCACGGCAGCCTGCCCGCACGCGACGGTGTCGTCGTCGCCGACCAGACACCCATCCGCGGCTCCCGGCGCTCCAACCCGGCGACGTACACCGGCCTGCTCAATCCCATCCGTACGGCCTTCGCCAAGGCCAACGGCGTCAAGGCGGCACTCTTCAGCGCCAACTCGGAGGGCGCCTGCCCCAAATGCAACGGCCTCGGTCTCGTCTACACCGACCTCGCCATGATGGCTGGCGTGGCATCCGTGTGCGAGGAGTGCGGCGGGAAGCGTTTCACACCCGAGGTACTCACCTACACCCTGAACGGCAAGAACATCAGCGAGGTGCTGGGGATGTCGGTGGCCGAGGCCCACGACTTCTTCCGCTCCGGCCAGGCACACACCATCCTCGGACGACTGCATGACGTCGGCCTCGGCTACCTCCGGCTCGGGCAGCCCCTCAACACCCTCTCCGGCGGCGAGCGGCAGCGCCTCAAGCTCGCCATCCACATGGCGGAGAAGGCCGCGACCTACGTGCTCGACGAGCCGACCACGGGTCTGCACATGGCCGATGTGGACCAGCTCCTCGCCCTCGTCGACCGGTTGGTGGACGCCGGCAACACCGTGATCGTCATCGAGCACCACCAGGCCGTGATGGCCCACGCGGACTGGCTCGTCGACCTCGGTCCGGGGGCCGGACACGACGGCGGCCGCGTGGTCTTCGAGGGGACGCCCGCGGACCTGGTCGCCGGAGGGGACACCCTGACCGCACGCCATCTGCGGGAGTACGTCGGGGTCTGAGACGGGCGGGAGGGCGAGAGGGCGGCCGGGGTGCGGGAATGTCGGAGGAATCGATGGGACGGACACGTGAACGTTCGTGATGCCGCTCGCCGACCGCCCGGCATTCCCACCCTCCGCGACCGCTGCCGGGCGACGGCGACTGCGGAGGCGATTCTCGAGCCGGCCCCCCGTACCCCCGCCACGGCTTCGACGCGCAACGGTCCGGGACACAGGAACCGGCCCGGACGGACAACGGGGGAGGGGACCAGCGTTCCGACGGATTCTCGACGGGGGACGGCACGTATGTCCGCGGATCCGGCCGAACATCTCCCACGACCACCGGCATGATCGTGGACGGGTCCCGGGACAGCAACGCGGCCGTCGGGCACCCGCGGCACACCTCGCGGACCACGGCCGACGCTCCCCGGTCCCATGAGCGCTAACCGCGCCGACCGGCTCCGCCGGCTCGCCGCCGCCCTGCCCGCGCGGATCGAGGCCGAGTACTCCGCCTCCACCCACGGCTGGACGTTCGTGTGGACCGACGGGCCGACAGTCACGTTCGTTCGGCGAGCAGCCCAGGAAGCGGAACCGGACCTCGCCGAAGGGCTCCGGTACGTGCGCCGGTACGCGGAGGAGACCGTCGCGCTCGGAGCCGTCCGGCTGACGGTCGCCACCTCCGCCGCGGAGGCCCACCACCGCCCCGTGACCAGTCCCGCAGCCGTCGAGGAGTTCTGGCGGGATGTCAGCCTGCCGATCCCCTCGACGGACCGTGAGCGCCGACTGGTGTACGCGGTGATCTACGAGGTCCGCGACGGCCACCACCGCAACAGGGCGGAAACCCACGACATCTGCGACATGATCGGCAGGTACGGCCTGGCGCCGCTCCTACGGCGGGCGGGTGGCGAACTGACCCCCATCGAGACCTTGACCGACCACTACGCTTCGACGCACGCCCACCCGGCCTGGCGGTACAGACTCGCCCCGATGACGGCGGCGGCGGCCTTCGACGCGGTCCGCGACGACCCGCAGGCGAGCCAGGAACTCATCGCCGCGGCACTCACCCTGCTCCCCGAACTGCCCGGCACCTCAGCAGCCGAACTGCGAGCACGCCTCCTCGGCTGACGCGCACCGCGTCCTGTGTACGGGGGCGGTCCATCGCCCCCGTACACGCTCCGGCACGAGGTCTGGCCGTGCGGTCGGCCGCAGCGGCGTACGGGCGGGACCGACACAAAGGGCCGGGCTCAGCCGCCCGCCTGGCTGCTGTCGCGGAAGCCGCCCCACCCGTGCCAACGGTCGATCTCGATCCAGGCGCTCACCCGGTCACGGTCACGCTGGGAGTACGGCTGCCCGAGGTAGTGCCGGGACAACCTGTCGATGTCGGCCAGACCGGTGTCGTCGCGCAGTTCGACGATGCGCCCGATGAGGGTCACATGGGTGTACCAGTCAGCCTCGTCGATCACGGTCAGGGTGACCCGTGGGTCGTTGCGCACATGGTCGAGTCGTCTGCGGCCCTCGTCCATGTTGACCAGCACCCGGCCGTCGTCCCAGAGGTACCAGGTCGCCGTGGACACCGGCTGTCCGTCGGCACGCAACGTGGCGATGACAGCCGGATTCGGCTTCCTCAGCATGGCGACCGCGGCGTCGGGGAGCGGCGGCTCGGACATGTTCTCTCCTCTTCGTCGGACCGCCCTGACCCACCCGCGGCGGTGTACCGCACGGCGTGATCAGGAACGCGCGCTCCTACGCTGCCACACATCGGGAGCGACATCCCGCACCGCCTCCCGTCGGCACGCGTCGACGACCCGCAAGGCATCTCATCAGAGCCATGCAGGGTGTGCGCCCCTGCCCGTCCAGCGGCGCACGGGCACGGGCAGGGGATCAGCCCGCGCTCGCCTTGCGCGCGGTCACCAGCGCGAAGCTGAGGAACTCCCCGCCGTCCGCGGTGAGCATGTCGATCACGGGCTGGTTCGCAGCCCGGCCGTCCGGCCGGAACTCGGCGCCCGCCCGTGCCCACAGCAGCCAGTCCCGCCAGGCATCCGGCTGCAGCCGCGCGGACGTGACCGTCACGAGCTCGGTGATCTCCCACTGGAAGCGCCACCATTCGGCCGTGTGCCAGGCGATCGCCTCCCATCCGACCACGTCCTTCACATGACGTGGGATCGCGCCCAGCTCACGGACCTCACGCGTCATCGCGGGCGTCGCCATGCCCAACTGGCCGCCCGGACGCAGGAACCCGGCGAGGTAGGGCAGATAGCCGTCCGCCGTACCGAAGTACTCGAAGGCGTCGACACTCACGACGGCGTCGAAGCTCTCCTGATCGAAAGGCAGCACATGCGCCTCCGCGTGTACGGCCTCCACCCGGTCGCCGACACCGGCCGCGGCGAAGACGGCCGCAGCCTCGTCCGCGCCGATCCACCAGTCCGCGGCCACCACCTGGACGCCGTACTCGCGCGCCAGGAACACCGACGTCGCACCCTTGCCGGAACCGAGATCGAGAACCCGCATACCCGGGCGCAGATCAAGGTCCTCGGCAAGGTTCTCCAGCAGCCACAAGGGGTGCGGCCCCATGTCCAGCCCGAGCAGCCAGGCAGGGTCGTAGCGGGACGAGCGCGGATAGCGGTCCGGGCGCAGCAGATCATCGAAGACGGTCACGAGCCGCAACCCAAGCGGATCACGGACGTTCGGACAACCGGATATCGCCGGGCGCGTGAGTTCCCTTCCCTACGGAGTGGGGGAGCCCCGCAGAAACGCGGCGAGCCCCTCCAACAGCCGCTCGACGTCGCTCCCGTCGGAGTACGGCGACAGCCCCACACGCAGTCCGCCGGCATCACCCAGCCCGAGGTGGCGTGAGGCCTCGATCGCGTAGAAGGACCCCGCCGGCGCGTGCACCCCCAGTCCCGCCAGGCAGCGGTAGGCGTCCGCCGCGTCCAGCCCGTCGAAGGTCAGGAGCAGCGTGGGCGTGCGGTCGGCCGCCCGCGAGTGGACCGTGACGCCGGGCATCGACGCGAGTGCCTGCTCCAGGGGAGCGCTCACCGCTGTCTCGTGTTCCTCGATCGCGGCGAGCGAGGACCGCAGGCGTGCGCGCCGGCCGCCTGAGGAACCGCCCGCGAGACCGGCGAGAAAGTCGACGGCGGCACGGGTGGCGGCCAGGGACTCGTAAGGCAGCGTACCCAGTTCGAAGCGCTCGGGGACCGTGTCCGAGGACGGCAGCAGCTTGTCGGGGCGCAGCCCCTCCAGCAGGTCCGGCGCGGCGGCCAGGACACCGTGGTGAGGGCCGAAGAACTTGTAGGGCGAACAGACGAAGAAGTCGGCACCGAGCTCGGCCACGTCCACGAAGCTGTGCGCGGTGTAGTGCACACCGTCGACGTACAGCAGCGCACCCGCTCCGTGGACGAGACGGGAGATCGCGGCGATGTCGGGGCGCGTACCGATCAGGTTGGACGCCGCCGTCACCGCGACCAGCCGGGTCCGCCCGTTCAGCAGGTCACCTATGGCGGAGGGCGGCAGCTCACCCGTCAGCGGGTCGAAGTCGGCCCACCGGATCACGGCACCGGCCGACCGGGCGGCCTGCAGCCAGGGGCGGATGTTGGAATCGTGGTCCAGCCGGCTGACGACGACCTCGTCACCGGGTTCCCACGACTTCGCCAGCACGCGGGCGACGTCGTACGTGAGCTGCGTCGCGCTGCGCCCGTGCACGATGCCCGACGGGTCCGCACCCAACAGATCCGCCATGGCCTGCCGGAATCCTCCGACGATCGCCTCGGCGTTGACCTCGCCGGGCAGACCCGTCCCACGGATCGACAGGGGCCGGCTCAACGCGTCGGCGAAGGCCTCGATCACGGGGGTCGGAGTCTGCGTCCCCCCGGGACCGTCGAAGTGCGCGGTACCGGCTCGCAGGGCGGGAAACAGGGCGCGCAGGGCACCGACGTCATACGTCACGGAGGCTCCTCACAATGGAGAGCCGGTTCCGTGCCGGAGCGTTCGCGGAACACACACGGCCGGCCCGGCCCTTGGGACGACAAGAACGAGTCGCGGTTCGGGACGATCATCGCAGGGCGCCTCGACGCCCGGTGAGCGCGCTCCCCTCGAAGGCGACACCCCCGCCGCGAACCGGCCGGCCCCCAGCCACCCGCTCTTCCACCCGGACGACCCCGTACGGCGGCGGCATGCCGGGCACGCCGAACCGGTCCCGGCGGCGCCCGGGGGTTAGCGTCGGCCCATGGACGGTGATCGCCAAGGCTGGCGCCAGTGTTTCCTCAGCGGTGCGGTGTTCCTGGTGTGCATGGCAGGCACCACGCTGCCCACACCTCTGTACGGCCTCTACCAGGAGAAGTTCGGATTCTCCGAGCTGACGGTGACCGTCGTGTACGCCGTCTACGCCTTCGGGGTCATCGGCGTGCTCCTCCTGATGGGCAACGTCTCGGACGCCGTCGGCAGGCGGCCCGTGCTGCTGTGGGGCCTGGGATCCGCCGCCGCGAGTGCCGTCTGCTTCCTGTGCGCCACCGGCCTGCCCTGGCTGTTCGCGGGGCGGCTGCTGTCGGGCCTTTCCGCCGGCCTGTTCACGGGGGCCGCGACGGCGTACGTGATGGAGTCGGCGCCGCGCGGCGGCACCTCCAGGGCCACGTTCGTGGCGACGGCCGCCAACATGGGCGGGCTCGGCTGCGGGCCGCTGCTCGCCGGGCTGCTCGCGCAGTACGCGCCCTGGCCTCTGTACCTGCCCTTCCTCGTGCACCTCGCGCTGCTGGGCGCCTCGGCCACCGTCCTCCTGGGCCTCGCGGAGACGGTGAAGGAGCGGCGTCCGCTGCGTACCGTACGGCCCCGGCGGCCCGGGGTGCCCGCACAGGTACGCGCGGTGTTCGGGCCCGCGGCGATCGCCTCGTTCGTGGGCTTCGCGCTGTTCGGCGTCTTCACCTCGGTCAGCCCCGCGTTCCTCGCCGCGTTCCTGGACGTGGACAACCACGCTGTGAGCGGGGCTGTCGTCGCGCTGGCGTTCTTCGCCTCGACCGCCGGACAACTGCTGGCCGGCCGGATCGGCGTCGGCCGGTCGTTGCTCTGGGGCTGCGCCGGGCTGTTCGGCGGGCTTGCGCTGCTCGCGGGTGCGCTGTGGTGGGACCTGCTCCTGCTGGTGGCGCTGAGCGCGTTCGTCGGCGGGAGCGGGCAGGGGCTGGCGTTTCGCGGGGCACTGTCGGCGGTTGCCGGGGCGAGCCCGGCGGACCGGCGGGCCTCCGTGATCTCGACGCTGTTCGTGGTGGCCTACGCGGGAATCTCGGTGCCGGTGATCGGTGTCGGGGTGCTGTCCGGACCGATCGGTCTGAAGGACGCGGGACTGGTCTTCATCGCCTGCATGGCTGTGCTGGTCCTGACCGCGGCGGTCTACCTGTTCCGGCGGCCGGTACGGGAGCCGGTACGGGAGCCGGGGTGAACGGCCGGTACGACAGGGAGCCCGGTGCGGCCGTGAACATGCTGAGCGGATCCTCAGCCGCGGGAGCCGGGTCGGCGCGCGGGCCGGCATTCACCCCACGCAGGCTTTGAGGGTCCGCTGCCCGCATTGCAACCTCGGGTGGACCAGGCCCACTTCGATCGGCACGGGCTTCCCGGCCTTCCCGTCCACCACGGTCTGACAGCTGTGGCCGGAGACGCCGGACATGGGGACGAGGACAGCCTTCGGGATGTCGCTGCGGCGCACGAGGCCGGGCTCGCTGTAATGGTCGTAGACCTGGTTGGCGACACCGTCGCGAGTGAGGATGCCGCTGCGGGGTTCGGCGCTCCACTGGACCCGCTGTCCGTGGGCGTTTGACGCCGGTCCCACGATGACGTCCCACTCGTCCTCCAGGACCTCGAACGTGCTCACGCACACGGCCTCGGCGCCTTCCTTCAACACGAGGTCGGAAGGACACCGGGCGGTGGTCTCCCCGGCGGTGTTGGCCATGTCGATCGTCTTCCCGCGCAAGCCGGAGGCAACGACCTCGGGGAAGTCGTCCCCGGGCTCCCCCCACGGCATCGGCAGGTCGGACGGCTGCCGGACCGGATGGGCGACGGCCTGGGGCAGTTCCGGAAAGGAGTAGCCCTGCGGGCGGACGTCCGAATCCGACCCGCAGGCCGTGAAAACCAGGCCCAGACCGCCTGTCGCCGCGATGATCTTCTTCGTACGCATGCCTGAACCCTGGTCGGCCGCCACCGCCCGTTCGGCCGTCCTGCGGCGGCCTCCGGGGCCCGGCCACAGCTTCCGGCGAGTGCCTGCCCCTGGTCCACGAGCCGAGGGCATGCCCGGCCGCCTGTGCGCCGCCCGGGGTGCGTACCCGCCGCCGGTCCTGACAACGGGCACCCGTTCCTTCGTTCAGCGTGCCGACAGCTCACTGGGGGCCTCCTGGACGACCCAGCCGTTGCCGTCCGGATCACTGAACGACATGAACGAGTTCCACGCCTCGCCCTTGCCGTCCTCCCAGCCGTTCGCTCCCACGTGGCGCACCGGGGAGACCTCCGCACCGCGGCCGACGAGTTCCTCCCTCGCCGCCTCGATGTCCGTGACACAGACCTGCAGGCCCTGGAGCGTCCCGGGGGCCATCTCCTTCATCCCCGGTGCCGCGGGCATTCCCTGCAGCATCGCGATAGAACACCGCGAGCCCGGCGGGGTCATCTGGATGATCCGCATTCCGGGGGCGATCTCGTCATCGAGGTCCAGGGTGAAACCGGCCTTCTCGGCGTAGAACGCCTTCGCCCGGTCCATGTCGGTCACCGGGACCGGGATGACTTCGAGTGTCCAGTTCATGGAGATTCTCCTCGGAGGGGTCCGCACGGCCCGGCCGGGCAGGCCGTCCCGGACGAAGCCACGTGCGTACCGGAGCCACCGCGAGTACGGAAGCGGCTCCACCGTTACCCACGAGGCCCCGCCACGCCCGCCGAAACGCCAGTGCGTCCCCGTACTTCGACCATTCACCCGGGTCCCGGTCGGGTGCGGCGCGGCGGAGGGGCCGGCCCCACGTCGCGACGGGTGCAGGCGCCCCGCGGTCACACCGGCAGTCGGTAGGGTGGCCGCCGTGATGGTGGGCACCGAGGAGACGCGGCTGGTGCTGCTGCGTGGCAACAGCGCTTCGGGGAAGTCGAGTGTCGCGGTCGGCCTCCGTGAGAGGTTCGGCCGAGGCATTGCCCTGGTCGGGCAGGACAACCTCCGCCGGACCGTCCTGCGCGAGCGCGACCGTCCGGGAGCGTCGAACATCGGCCTGATCGACCTGACGGCCCGCTACGCACTGGACACGGGCTATCACGTGGTCGTCGAAGGCATCCTCTACGCCGACCACTACGGCGACATGCTCGCCCGGCTGCGCGCCGACCACCGAGGCCGGACCCACGCCTACTACCTGCAGGTGCCGTTCGAGGAGACACTCGCCCGCCACGCCACCAAGCCGCAGGCGAACGAGTACGGCAGGGAGGAGATGAGCGCCTGGTACCGCGAGCGCGATCTGCTCCCCGGCAGCTTCGAGAGCGTGATCGGGCCGGACAGCACGCTCGGCGAAACGATCGACCACATCATGCTCGACACAGGCCTGGCGGGCCTGCCTCCGTCGGAGGACTGACCGCCTCGGCCTCTGTGTGCACGACTTCGCGCCTCCCGTCGACGGGCGGCCCCGGCGACATGCACGGCGTCCTGCGCGGCAGGGCCCGGGGGAACGCCCCCGTCCCTGGCGCATGACCGAACCCGACGTGGCACCGGCCCCGCCGGGAGCACCTAGCTGTGCACGGCCGGCTGCAGTTCCGCATACGTCCCGCCCCTGGAGAGGAGCTCCGTATGCGTACCCGCCTCCGTGATCCTGCCGCCCTCCATCACGACGATGCGGTCGGCGCCCTGGATCGTGGAGAGGCGATGTGCCACCACGAAAACGGTACGTCCCTGCACGAGACGGCCCAGCGCTTCCTGAACGAGTGCCTCGGAACGGTTGTCCAGCGCCGATGTCGCCTCGTCGAGAACCAGGATGCGCGGGTCGCGGATCAGGGCGCGGGCGATGGCCAGACGCTGCTTCTGGCCGCCGGACAGGCGCGCCCCCCGCTCGCCGACCACCGAGTCCAGGCCGTCGGGCAGCCCCTCCACGAATTCGAGCGCGTTCGCATCCCGCAGGGCACGTCGCAGCCTCTCCTCGTCGATGTCGTTGAGGCCGTAGGTCACGTTGTCGCGGATGCTGCCCTCGAACAGAATCGATTCCTGCGGCACCACGGACAGGAACCGGCGGTAGCTCCGCAGGTCGAGCGTCGCCATGTCCACGCCGTCGAGGAGAATGCTGCCCGTCGTCGGCCGGATGAAGCCGATCAGCAGGTTCAGCACCGTCGACTTGCCCGCGCCGGACGCGCCGACCAGGGCGATCGTCTCGCCGGGACGCGCGGTGAGGGTGAACGCGTCGACAGCCGGGGCCGCTTCGTCGTACGCGAATCCGACCTGCTGGAAGTCGATGAGGCCGGTCACCCGCTCGACCGGGGCCTTGCCCTCGTTGCTCTCCAGGTCAGGAGCCTGGAGCACCTCGCCGACGGAGCGCACCGACTCCAGCCCCTTGCTGATGACGGGAGCCAGCCCGAGCAGTGTCGTCACCGAGCTGGTCAGCACGGTGAAGAAGGTGCTGAGCATGACGACGTCGCCGGGGGTCACCGGCAGCAGTCCGTGGTAGGCGACGAGGCCCGAGCCCGTCAGGCAGAGGACCCCGAGCACGTTGAGCATCACCCAGGCCGCGGAGTTGAAGCGGCCGTTCATGACATCGAGCCGCAGGCCTGCCGCGAAGACCTGGCGCAGGGAGCCGTCGACGCGGCCCAGCGCGGCGCGTTCCAGGCCGTGGGCACGGGTGATGGGGATGAGGGTGGTCATCTCGCCCACGTGCGAGGAGAAGTTCTCCATCTCGCGCCGGAAGTGCTCGTTGTGGGTGCGCAGCCGATGCCGCAGGCGCATCACCAGGAACCCGGCCGCGGGGACGACTATCAGGAACACCGGCAGGAACTCGGGAGTACGGAATCCGATGACGACGAGGCCACCCGTCAGGGTCACCAGCGCACCCAGTCCCATGTCGGAGCTCTGCTGCACCATCTGTTCCACCGACTCCACGTCCCGGACGACCTTGGTCTGCAGGACACTGGAATTGACGCGAGCGTGGTAGCCGATGGACAGGTGCTGCAGCCGACGGCACAGGGCCGAGCGTAGTGCCGTGCCCATGCGGCGGATGCTGCCGCCCAGCAGGCGTACGTACCACTGGTGCAGCGGATAGTTGATCACGAGGATGAAGAGCAGGATGCCGGTCGCCTGCCACAACTCGGCCTGCGGGCCGTGCTGGATGACGACGTCCAGCACCGTCGCCGTGATCAGGGGCATCAGCCAGATGGGGCTGTGCTTCACGACGAAGATGCAGGCGGCGAGCAACAGCGCGCCACGGTCGGGGCGGAAGAGGTGACCGAGGGTGCGCACCGGGTGCTCGCCGCGGTAGCAGTGGTCCAGGTGATTGGGGACGGGATGCTTCATGGCACCATCTCACCGTATCCTCGACAGGCGGGAAAGCGCTTTCTCGATCGACTGCTCTGTGGTACCGCGGCGGCATTGGCGGGGCGTGCCGACGGGGCGTGGCGTCGGTTTTGCCGCGCAGTTCGGCGTCCGTCCGGCCCGGTGGATGTCGCGCGCCTTCGGGAACACGCGCGACGTGCGGAACCGGGCGGACCGGCGGCGCCCTGTCGAAGGCCCGTCCCTCGGCCCGCGAGCTCGCCGAGGAGTTCCCACGTGCGGCGCCGTTCGGCCTCACCGGCGTTCCCGGCCAGCCGTACACGAGCCCGCCGGAAAGGGAACGGATCCACGGCTCCGGTCCCGGCAGGCCCCCGGGACCTGGGGCCACCGCTGACCGCAGGCCGCGCGTATCCGCCCCGGCAGGACTCGGCACCTGGGGGACCAGGCACACTGCAGGTGTAGCAATCTCGCGACCAAGAGGATCACGCATGATCACGTTGAAGAAGGAAGACGGTCCCGCCGACCTCGGTGGGGTGACCCACCTGTCCATCGGGGTGTCCTGGGACCCGACCGTGGGGAGCAGCGGAGGGCTGCTGGGCAAGCTGCGGCAGAAGGCCGGCACCGACCTCGACCTGATCGCTGTCGCGATGCAGGGCGCGGAGCCCGTACGGCTGGCCGGACTCGACTCCCTGGACCCGCTGGGCAACGGTTCCCTGCTGCACAGCGGGGACAACCAGACCGGGCGCGGAGACGGCGACGACGAGACGGTGACGGTCGAGTTCGCCCGCGTACCGTCCAACATCACCGCCATCGTGTTCATCGCTGCCGCGTACAAGAAGCGGAGCAACTTCCAGAGCGCGCGGAACATCAGCTTCAAGGTCTACGACGCGACCGGGGGCACCACCCAGCAGGTCGCCGACATCTGGCCGAGCCTGCTGACCGACGACAACGGCTGCGCCGTGGCCAAGGCGATCCGGGACGGTGCGGGCTGGAAGCTCCAGGTGATCAACGAGACGGGCAAGATCAAGCAGGGCGACGAGCGTGACCTGATGCGCTTCGCCGTGAGCAAGTAGCGAACGCTCCGGCGCTGCCGCGAGGCCTGGACGGCCGGGTCGAGTTCTCCCGGCCGGATACGAAGAACAGCCAGGCGCGCGGCGCAGCCGGATTCCGGCGGTGCGCCACGCCGCTCCGAAGACCGTGGCCGCTGTCGCCCTTTGGGCCTGGCCGGGGCCCGATTGCGCGGCGCGCACTGCGCGGACAGGGAGCGGACAGGACCGCTGTCACGGACGGCTCATGGCGTCCGACGGGCTCAGAGCCTTTCGGGCCCCGGAGCGAACGGGGACGACCAGCAGACGCCGCCCTCGCGAGCGGCTGCTGGTCGTTCACCGAAGGGCGAGCGGCGCCGAGTTCCGGTGGCAGGCTGGGGCGCCGCGACGGCGTGGGGCTGAACTGGAGGAAGCGATCCTGCGGTCGGTGGCGGAGACGCCGAGTGAGTCCGGCGTCGTCGGCCTCACCATGGACGAAGTGGCCCGGCGGGCGGGCACGAACAAGATCGCGATCCATCGCCGTTGGCCGAATCGCGTCGCGCTCGGCGTCGCCGCCTACCGTCGGCTGGCCGCCGTCGAGACCACGGTGTCGGACACCGGTCGCTGCGCGAGGACGCGCCGGAGCTGCTGCGACGGGCGAACAGCACCTGGTCGTCGCCGTACGGGGAGATCCTGCGCGGCCTGATCGCGGCGGCGGGCAGCGCGCAGGACTGCTGGCCGAACTGGGCGATCCCGCGCCCGGCGGCGTGGCTGACGGTGCTCGGCCGGGCGGTGGCCCGGGGCGAGGCCGCGCCTGAGGCACCGCACCCGAGGGTCGCGTCCGCGCCGGTGGCACTGCTGCGGAACGAGTGCATGACGCGGGGCGTTCCGGTCGTGCCGGACGCCGCTCTCGTCGAGGTCGTCAACGAGGTCTTCCTGCCTCTGGTGCGCGGTCGTGGCTGTAGCTGTAGCTGTGGCGGAAGCGCGTCGGTCCTTACGCGGGTCTGCTCGGCAGCCATCGTCCGGCCGGGGGTGCTGGGCGTAAGGGGTGGCCGGCATCGATGAACGATGGCTCTGCCGGTATCAATGAACGTTGGTTATAGAATCGTGTCGTGAGCAGTGAGGATGCCGCCCTGGAGGCGTTGGTCGTACTGGGTGATCCGGTGCGGCGTGGACTGTATCGGCATGTCAGCGGGACACGGGGCGAAGTGGGGAGGGACGCGGCGGCCGAAGCGGCCGGGATCTCTCGTTCGCTCGCGGCGTTCCACCTGGACAAGCTGGTCGAGGCGGGGCTGCTCGAAGTGTGCTTCCGGCGGCTCTCGGGACGCAGCGGTCCGGGGGCCGGGCGGCCCGCGAAGATGTACCGGCGGGCTGAGGGCGAGCGTGCGGTGTCCGTGCCGCCCCGTTCCTACGACACGGCGAGCCGCCTGCTCGCCGAGGTGGTGGAGCGCGCCGGGCTCGACGCGGAGCTGCAGGCGGCGGCAAGGGCTGCCGGTGAGGCCGAGGGTGGCGAATCGAACGGCGAGGCCGATCCGGTCGAGGTGCTGCGATCGCGCGGCTACGAGCCGTTCTGGGACGGCGAGACTCTGCGGCTGAACAACTGCCCGTTCCATGTGCTGGCGGATCAGTTCCCCGCTCTGGTCTGCGGGATGAACCTCGCAGGCGTCGAGGGTCTGCTCGCCGGGCTGCCGGAGGGGCAAGGGTGGCGCGCGGCGATGGATCCGCTTCCGCAGGGGTGTTGTGTCGCTCTCCGGGCGGCCGGGGAAGTCTAAAAACAACTTTCATTGACTTTAGAAGGTTCACCCGGGCATGCTGGCCCCGTGAACGACTTCCACCTTGCCCAGGTCAACGTCGGGCGGATCCTCGCCCCGCTCGACAGTCCCCAACTCGCCGACTTCGTCGCGCAACTCCCGGAGATCAACGCCGTCGCCGATCAGGCTCCCGGCTTCGTCTGGCGCATGGTCGACGAGGGCGGAGCCGATTCGACCAACCTGCGCCCCGAGCATGACGACGACATGCTCCTGATCAACTGCTCGGTCTGGGAATCGGTCGAAGCGCTGCGGGACTACACCTACCGCAGCGAGCACCTCAGGGTGCTCTCGCGCCGCCGGGAGTGGTTCGAGCGACTTGCCGACTTCCACCACGCGCTGTGGTGGGTCCCTTCCGGGCACCGCCCGAGCGTCGCCGAGGCGATGGACCGCATCGCCCTGATCCGCGAGACCGGCGAAGGGCCCGGGGCATTCACCTTCCGGGCACCACACCCAGCGCCGACAGGCTCGCCGGCGGCGTGACGGGCGATCAGTTCGCAGAAGCCACGCGCTGAAGCCCCAGCCTGGGTCTCCTCGGCCGACTGGCGCCGGCCATCCATCGTCGTCCACGGTGGCCCAGGCGCCGGAGTGCGCGTCACTGTTCTTCTACGTGCGCAGCCCGGCGCTGAGCATCGAGGCCGAACCGAATTCGCGGGAAGGTCGTGAGGTGGTCGCGCTGACCAACCGCAACTACCCCTGCGGGTCCCCGTACTTGGCGGTGGCGAACTGGTCGGCGGGCCGGCCGGCCTCCGGTCGGTGGAACTGCCGCACCAGCCCCTGTCCCCGGTGTCCCGGTACGCCGAGTTCTTCCGCGTGGACGCGAGACGCGGGTCCCGGACCGGCGCGCTGCGTGTGGAACGCAGGCTGCCCGAGATGAGTTCCCCATCGTGGACGAGACGATCCGCCACCTCGCCGTCGACTATCTGGCGAGTCACCACACCGATCCGCAACACCGGAGCCAAGCCCTCTCCCGCTCGTGCGACAGGAGCTTTTGAGTTGATCGTCGGGTCGGCGAAATCGCTTGGTCCGGTGGTGGCCATGGACGGAGACTCGTCCCATGGCTGATATGGGATCGTTCCGGGAAGCGGTATCCGCGTGGGCGGCCGGTGGCCCCGGTGACCCCGCGCGTGAGCTGGCCACGCGGTTGTCGGTCCGTACTGCGGTCCTGCTCGAAGGGCCGAGTGACGCCGCAGCGGTCGGCGCTCTGGCCGCGAGCCGCGGCCGGGACCTGGCGGCCGAGGGGGTCTGTGTCCTGCCGATGGGCGGGGCGATGAGCATCGGGCGCTTTGCCGGTCTCCTCGGCTCACCCGGCCTGGGCCTCCGCCTCACAGGGCTGTGCGACGAAGCGGAACGTCACTACTACGCCCGCGGCCTGGAGCGGGCGGGCGCTGCGGAGCAGGAGTTCTTCGTCTGCGCGGCGGACCTGGAGGATGAACTCATTCGTGCGCTGGGCGTGGGACGGGTGGAGGAACTGGTTCGGGGAGAAGGGGATCTGCGTGCGCTGCGGACCTTCATGGGTCAGCCGGCGCAGCGCGGCAGGACTGCGCAGCAGCAGTTGCGGCGTTTCCTGGGGACGAAGAAGGGTCGGAAGATCCACTACGGGCGTGTCCTCGTGGAGGCCCTCGATCCTGACGGCGTGCCTGCTCCGCTGGACAACCTGCTGGCGAGCCTCTGACCGCTGGTGTGCGGCGGCAAGCGGCGCCCCTTTTTTGTTTTTTTACCAGCCGGTTTTGATGGTGTGGGTGATGTGTTTGAGGTGGGTGGGGGTGAGCCACCAGCCGACGGGGATGGAGATGTGTTGGTGGGTGAGGGTGTCGAGTTGGGGGAGGGGGGTGGTGTAGGGGTGGGTGGTGGTGTAGTGGTCGTTGCGGTGGTGGATTTCGCTGGTGGTGATGCCGTTTTTGTTGAGGTGGTGGGTGAAGGCGGTGCGGTTTTCGACTTTGAGGGTGTAGTAGAGGAAGGAGGGGTTGCGGTCGGGTTTGCGTTGGGTGAGTTGGAGTCCGGGGGTGTGGGCGAGTTCGGTGTCGTAGTAGGCGGCGTTTTCGCGGTGTTTTTCGAGGTTGGTGTCGGCGAGGGTGAGGTTGGCGAGGCCGATGGTGGCGTTGATGTCGTTCATGTTGGCTTTGTAGCCGTATTCGGGGATGTCGTTTTTGAAGCGGTTGGGTCCGGTGTCGCGGTCGATGCCGTACCAGCGGAGGCGGCGGGCGCGTTCGAGGAGGTCGTCGTCGGGCAGGACGATCAGGCCGCCGTCGCCGGTGGTGAGGTGTTTGACGGCTTGGAAGCTGTAGACGGCGATGTTGCCGTGGCCGCCGAGGGGGGTGTTTTTGTAGGTGGCGCCCCAGGCGTCGGCGCAGTCTTCGATGACGCGGGGGCGGTTGCCGTGGTCGTGTTCGGCTTGGTCGAGGATGCGGTTGAGGTGGTCGAGGTCGACGGGGTAGCCGCCCCAGTGGACGAGGACGATCGCGCGGGTGGTGGGGGTGATTTTGCGGGCGAGGTCGTTGAGGTCGAGGTTGAGGGTGTCGGGGTCGGTGTCGACCCAGCGGATGCGCATGTGGTTGGCGAGGATGGGCCAGTTCGTGGCGGTGCAGGTCAGGGCGGTGGCGAGGACTTCGCCGTCGTGTGGGGTTTCGGTCGCGACGAGGTGGAGGGCGAGGTGGAGTCCGGCGGTGGCGCTGCTGACGGTCAGGACGCGGGGGTTGTCCAGGCGTTGGGCGAGGGCGTGTTCGAGTTCGTCGACTTTGGTGCCCTGGCCGATGTAGCCGCTGTCCAGGACTTTGCCGACGAGTGCGGATGCCTGGTCGGACATGGCTACTTTGAAGAGGGGGATCATGTGGGTGGTTCCCTCGGTGGGTGGGGGCGCTCCGGTGGGTGGAGTGCCGGTGGCGGGGGTGCTGGTGGTGGTCGGGGGGTAAAGGGGGCCGGTGTGTCCGGGCACCTCTGCCGGCACCGCACGGGTGTTGGTCCGCACGGCACCGGTAGGTAGCCGCCTGCCGAAGTGGTGCCGGCCGGTCCCGCACTGCCACTGCGCGGGACCGTGCTGGCGCTCGGACTGCCACCGGCCGGGACCGCCGCCGGCCGGGACTGCCACCGGTACGGGACTGCCACCGGTACGGGGCTGCCGCCGGTACGGGGCTGCCGCCGGCCGGGACTGCACCGGCATGGGACCGTTTTGGCACTTGGACTGCGTCGGCCGGGACCGCCACTGTGCGGGACCGTGCTGGCGCTCGGACTGCCACCGGCCGGGACCGTTACTGCGCGGGACCGTGCTGGCACTCGGACCGCCATCGGCGCCCGGACCGTGCCGGCACTTGGACCGTCACTGGCACTTGGACCGCCATCGGCGCGCCCGGACCCTGCCGGCGCCCGGACCCTGCCGGCGCCCGGACCCTGCCGGCGCCCGGGCCGTGCTGGGGCTCGGGTCGCATCGGTGTGGGCTCCGGTGGGTCGTGCGTGCGGTGTTTTCACTGGTCCTGGTGCCGTCCGGGGCTGCGGGGTCCTGTTGTGCCGGTCCCGCACCGGCGGGGTGATGTGCCCGTGCCGGTCCTGCGAACCCGGTGTTGGTCCTGCGTGCCGGTGCCGGTGCCGGTGCCGGTGCCGGTGCCGGTGTGGTGCTGGGTTTGCGGGCCCGGTGTGGTGATGGTGGTGGGTTTACTTGTAGGCGCCGTCGGTGGTCACGAACCGGTTGCGTACGAGCCAGGTTCCGTCGGTGCGGACGAGTTCGTCGTCGCAGAGGGTGTGGTGGCGGAAGTGGACGTCTCCGTCGAGGAGGGTCCGGTTGGGGACGACGTAGACCATGACGTAGCTCTGGGCGCGGACGGTGTTGTCGTCGAGTTGTTCGACGGTGAGCTGTCCGACCCAGTGGCGCAGGATGAGTCCTTCGTGCATGACGCTCTGGTGTTCGATCGCGGTGGTCAGGACATCGCGGCCGACCAGGGGGTCGGGCATGTCGGCGGCCTGGAACACCCCGTCGGGGGTGAAGGTACGGGCCCACTGCGCGCCGTCGCCGCGGTCGAGGATCTTGAGCTGGAGTGCGTAGAACTGCTGGATCTCCAGGTACAGGTCGTGGGGGACGAGCTTGGTGGTGAGGTCGTGTGAGTTCATCGCTGTCTCCTGCGGGGCCGGGTCGGTCTCTTGGCGGTGCCCGTCACCGGGTGGTGGCGGTTACTTCGTTGTGCCCGTCACCGGGTGGTGGCGGTCCCTGGGTCGTGCCCGTCACCGGGTGGTGGCTGCCGGCCGGTCGTGCTGGTCACCGGGTGGTGGGTGGCTGCTTGGCTGTGCCGGTCATGTGGTGGTGGCGGTCACGCGGTGGTGGTGGTCACGTGGTCGTGGTGGCGGTTACGCGGTCGTGGTGGTGGTGGTTACGCGGTCATGTGGTGGTGGTGGTCACGTGGTTGTGGTGGTGAGGTGGTTGAGGATCGTGTCGGCTGCGCGGGGTGCGCCACCGGCTTTCTGCATGTATCGGCGCATGTCATCTACGTTGGTCTGGATGACGGGGTCGGACGCGACGTCCAGGACGGCTTCGCGTAGGGACTGCGCGGTGACTTGTGCCGGGGTCAGGACACGTCCGAGGTTCAGCTCGCCGGTCCGCGCGGCGATCATCTCCTCGTCACCGTTGTGCGGGACGGACACGAGGGGAACTCCCGCGTACAGGGCGTTCATGGTGCTGCCGGCGCCGCCGTGGCAGACGAACGCTCCGGCGTGTTCGAGGACGGCCTGGAGGGTGAGCCAGGGGTGGATCTCGGCGTTGGGGGGGAGTTCGCCGACGGCTTCGAGGTCGACGCCGGGGCCGGCGGCGATGACGACGTGCCAGGGCAGTCCTTCGAAGGCTTTGGCGCACATCGCGAAGAACTCGGGCTGGGTGTTGAAGGTGGTGCCCAGGGAGATCAGGACGACGGGGTTGTCGTTGGCGGGCCGCCAGGTGCCCTGGAGGTCGCTTTCGCGCAGGGGGATCCCGACGAAGGTGTACTGGTCCTCGGGGAAGGTGTCGGCGTCGGTCTGGAACTCGCGTGGCATGAAGGAGATGTTGCGGGGTGCGTCGGACATGAGGTCGTCCAGGGGGACGTCGTGCAGTCCGTGGGAGTCGGCGAACGCGCGGAGTTCGCGGGTGAGGTCGCCGAACAGTCCCTGGGCCGCGTCCTTCGCTTCGGTGAAGTACTGGTGGGAGGCCAGGACGGGGTAGAGCTGGATGCCGGGGATCCCGAGTTTGCGGGACATGACACGGCCCAGGAACTGCATGGAGATGTCGTAGACGAGGCAGTCGGGGAGGTCGTCGCCGAAGTGGGCTTCCAGTGAGGGTGCGGTGGCGGCCGCTTCCCGGACCGCGCCGAGCAGGACGCGGGCCAGCCAGTCCTGTGCGCCGGTGGGTGCGATCGTGCGGGGGTCCAGGGTGGTGGTGTAGGGGATGATGTCGGCGCCGGTGGCGGCGATGCGTTCGGCGACGGCGTCCGCGGCGAGGTAGCTGACCTTGTGTCCGCGGCGCACGAGTTCTTCGACGACGCCCAGGGTCGGGGTGACGTGACCGGCCGCGGGGATGTTCAGGAAGGCGATGTGCCTGCTCATGGGTGTGTTCCTGTTCCTGTTCCTGGTGTCGGTGTCTTGGCCGGTGGGTGACGCCGCGTCACCCGTGCGCCCGGGCCGGTGTCCGGGTGCGCAGGTCGTCGTAGCGGGGCAGGACGCCCAGGGCTTCGGTCTGGGCGAGTGTCGGTGCGTTCCTGTCCTTGTCGGACAGGATGATGTCGGTGACGGGGGGCCAGGGCAGGGCGAGCTGGGGGTCCAGGGGGTTGATCGAGATCGCGGTGCCCGGGGTGTAGGTGTTGTCGCACAGGTAGGTGACGACGGCGGTGTCGCTGACGGCGGCGAAGCCGTGGCCGAGGCCTTCGGCGATGTACAGGGCGTGGCGCCGGCGGTCGTCCAGCTCGACGGCCAGGGACCGGCCGTAGGTGGGTGAGCCGACGCGGACGTCGACGACGACGTCGATGACCGTGCCGCTCACGCAGGTGACGTACTTCGCTTCGCCGGGCGGGGCCGCGGTGAGGTGGATCCCGCGGATCGTGCCGCGCCGGGAGACGGAGCAGTTGACCTGTGCCACGTTCATGGGGCGGCCGGTCAGGGCGGCCAGGCGGTGGGCGGCGAACAGTTCCAGGAACGCGCCGCGGGTATCTTCGTGGACCTGTGGCCTGACGAGGTGGACGCCCTCGATGCCGAGCTCTTCGATCTCCATCAGGGTCTCCTTCTCACCGGGTGGCGCCGGCGCCGACCGGGACCGGCTGCCAGGCGTCTTCGGCCGTGGCTCCCGGCCGGGTCTGCCCGGCGGGGGCGGGCTGCCGGCTCTGCCCGGCGGGGGTGGCGTCCGGGGTGGGGTCGGGGAGGGTGTCCGGGGCGGGGGCGGGGGTGTGCTGTGTGGTGGGGCGGGTGTGGCGGGTCTCTTCGGCGGGGTGGGGCTGCTGGACTTCTTCGGCGGCGGCGTCCAGGAGCCCGGTGAGGTAGGTTCCGTAGCCGCTGGGCATGAGCGGCCGGGCGAGTTCACGCAGCCGGTCGTCGCCGATGAGCCCGTTGCGCCAGGCCGCTTCCTCGACGCAGCCGATCTTCAGTCCCTGGCGTTCCTCGATGACCCGGACGAATTCCGAGGCCTGCACCATCGAGGCGAACGTCCCGGTGTCCAGCCACGCGGTGCCGCGGTCCAGGACGGTCACGGCGAGTTCACCTCGGCGCAGGTAGGCCTGGTTGACCTCGGTGATCTCCAGCTCGCCGCGTGCGCTGGGCCGCAGGGACCCGGCGATCTCGACGACACGGTTGTCGTAGAAGTAGAGCCCGGGCACCACGTACCTCGATTTGGGGTGTGCGGGTTTCTCCTCGATGGACAGGACGCGTCCCTCGCGGTCGAAGTCCAGGACACCGAACGCGCTCGGGTTGGCCACCGGGTAGGCGAAGATGTGCCCGCCCTGGGGGTGGGAGTGCGCCTTCAGCTGGTCCCCGAGGCCGACGCCGTGGAAGATGTTGTCGCCGAGGATGAGCGCGACCGGTTCGTCCCCGATGAAGTCCGCCCCGATCAGGAACGCCTGGGCGATGCCTCCGGGGCTGGGCTGCGTCGCGTACTGGATCTGCAGGCCCAGCTGCGACCCGTCGCCCAGCAGCCGCTCGAAGGAGTGGCGCTCGGAGGGCATGGTGATGACGAGGATGTCCCGCACGCCCGCCAGCACCAGGGTGGACAGAGGGTAGTAGATCATCGGCTTGTCGAACACAGGCATGAGCTGTTTCGACATGACTTGGGTGACCGGCCACAGCCGGGAGCCGGTCCCGCCGGCCAAGATGATGCCTCGCATGTTCCGGAGGCTAAGGACGCCGCCTATAGCGCCGATCGAGGCCGGGTGGGCGCCACCCACCCCACCCCACACCTCGCCCGGTGGCGGAAGCCGGCACCCTCCCCGCCCCGCCCTGTTCCTTCACGGCACCCCGTCCCTGCGCCCCGCCCCGTTTCCCGTGCGGCGCGGACCGCCGCGTTCCCGCCCCGCCCCGCGGCGCGGACCGTACCGTTCCCGCCCCGCCGCGCCCCGCGGCGCAGGCCCGGCCCGCCGCCCGTTCCCGTATCCGCCTGCACCCCGTTCCCGTACCGGCGTCGCGCAGGCGGCCTTTGCCGGTTCCCCTATCCGCGTTACGCAGGCGGCTCCCGGTTGGTGTATCCGCGTGTGGCGCAGGCGGCTCCCGCTCCGTTCTGTACCTGGCCGTGACACACGGCGCCTGTTCCCGCCCGGCACGGGGTACCCGTCCTCGTTCCCGCCCGGCAGCTGCCGCCGTCCCCGTCCCGCTCCCGTACCTGCCGCCATACGAGCGCGTCCTGGACCCTGCGTCCTGCCTCTGTCCTGGCTGTGCGCGTACGGCGGTGCCTTTTCGTTCTGCAGTCCGCTGGTGCGGCGCACGCGCAGGCGCTGTCACCGTCGCAGAGGTGTGTTCCCGGGAGCCTGACCGGCATGACCGCTACAGCGGCGCACGGGCGCCACCCCGGGGCATGGGCGAACCCGCGTACCGGGCTGCACCGGCACCGGCACCGGTGCCGGCACCGGCACCGGCGCTGGGTGTGGGTGTGGGGGTGGAGGCGGGGTGTGGGCAGGCGGGCCTGGGAGGTGGGGGTCCGGGACCGGGGGGAGGGGCGGTGGGCAGGGTGCCGGCGGTGCCGCGGTCCGGTTGTTGCCGCCCCTTCGGTGACCGCCCGGTTCGTGCCCGCATGGTTCGTCCGCTGTGAGCCGGCCGGAAGTCCGCTGCTCAGGCGGGCGGCCGGAGCACGGCGACAGCCTCGCAGGGCACGGCGGTGGGGCTGTTGTTCCTGCGGCCTGCCTCTGGAGGACGCGGGGGGCGTACGGGAGGGCCTGGCACTGTCACGTCACCGGGTACGCCGTTCCGGGGCGGGATCATCACGGCCTTCCCAGGCGGGCCCCGTCTGGAAGGTGTGCTCCTTCGCGGTCGCGGTCGCCGTCTGGCGGCTGGGCGGGCGTAGGGTGCGGGCGCCGCCAGGGGGGTGCCCGCCGGGTGGCGGGGAGCAGGTCCGGTGTGTGTTCACGACGACTTGCGGTGCACGTCCGGTCGCGGCTGCCGCCTGGTGAACGCGCTGCGCGGCGCCCGGGCTGACGGTTTCGTGCGGCGCGGATTCTCCGCCGGCCGGCGTGGGCCGCCAGGGAGGTTGTTGCTTCCGTGTTCCGGCCGGGCCGTACGGGCGGCCCGCGGGCCCGGTGACGGTTCCTCGGAGGCTGTCGGGTGAGGCCCTGATCGTCTTTTCCCGGCTGTCGCCGCAGAGCAGCCTGTCCGTACGCGGCCGGGCGGCGGTCCGAGCCCGAAGCGGCAGACAGGTTCTGCGCCTTCACGGTGCGGGTCTGCGTGTCGGCGCACCGTACTCGGGGCGGCCCGCCATGACCCGTACCTGCGAACCCCTCTGGGGAGCCTGTCCGTCCGCACGAACCGCCCGCACGAACCGTCCGCCCGTACTGTCCGCGTTCCGTCTCCTGGCCCCGCCGCCGACCGCAGCCATACTCTCCTGCGGGGGGGTGTCCGTCCCGCCCGTCCGTGTGTCCGGTTCCTGGCCGCAGCCGCAACTGCCCCCGGCCCGTTCCCTGGTCCGGTGCCGGGTCAGTCCCCGGGGCGGACCGCTGACGCTTCGGGGCCGTTGTCCGCCCGTCTCTGTGCTGCGGGCCCGGCCGGTGACAGGGAGAAGCCCGCCCGGCGGACCGGGCGGGCTTCTCGCCGCGTGCGACCTGTATGCCAAGACGTGCCGGACCTGCCGGCCTGGCGGACTCTGTGGCCAGGGCGGACCCACCAGCCGGACCGTCCAGCGGGCCCGGTCGGACCTGCCGGTTCCGGTCGGACCTGCCGGTTCCGGGCCGGCCCGTCCGGTCTGCCGGGTTCGTGGGTCCCTGCCGGTCAGCGGGTCTGGCGGGGGACCGCTGCCGCGGCTGCGAGGCTGAGGGTGAGCAGGACCCCGGTCGCGAGGAACGCGACTCCGTAACCGGACACGAACGCGTGCGCGTCGGGGGGACCGTCCCCGGCGACGTCCGCGGTCCGGGTCTGTGCCAGGGCGACCATGATCGCGAGGCCGGCCGCGCCGCCCAGCGACTGCGAGGTGTTCAGCACGCCCGAGGCCAGGCCGTGCTTGTCCTGCGGGACCCCCGCCGTCGCGGCGCCCGCGACCGAGGTGACCACGATGCCCAGGCCCAGGCCGAACAGGAGGGTCGGGCCCAGCAGATCGGCGAGGTAGGAGGCGTTCTCGTCGGCGGCCGACTGCCACACCAGCCCGGCGATCATCGGCAGGAGACCGACCAGCATCATCGGCCGGGGACCGGTCCGCGGTGCCACACCCGAGGACGCGGCCGCGCCGATGAACGCGAACACCGTCAGCGGCAGGAACGCCAGCCCGGTGCGGATGGCACTGTAGTGGAGGACCGTCTGGTAGAGCAGGGTCAGGAAGTAGAACATCGTGGGCAGGGCCGCCCCGAAGGCCAGCATCGTGAGGTTGGCCGCCCACACCGACCGGTTACGGAACAGACTCAGTTCCATCAGCGGCTGCTCGGCCAGTTTCGCCTGGTCCAGCACGAACACCGCGAGCAGGACCACACCGGCCGTCAGCGAGGTGACGATACGCGCCGATCCCCACCCGTAGTGCTGTCCCTCGGCGAGCCCGTAGACGAGCGCGGCGATCCCCAGGGTGACCGACAAGGACCCCAGCACGTCCAGCTTGGCCTTCTTGCGCAGAGCGCCCCCGGGGGCGGTGGTCACCGACATGAGTGCCATGCCCGCGATCAGCAGGCCCAGCGGCAGGTTCACGAGGAACACCCACCGCCACGACATCCACTCCACGATCGCCCCACCGCTCAGGACACCGATCGCCCCGCCGCTCCCGGACGCCGCACCCCACAGGGCGAACGCCTTGGCACGCTCGACGGGCTCGGTGAACGTGGAGCTCAGCACGGCCAGCGTCGCGGACGCGATGATCGCACCGCCGAAGCCCTGCCCGGCACGGCCCAGGACCAGCATCGCCGCGTTCGGCGCGATACCGCCGACGAAGCTGAACACCGTGAACACGCCCGTCCCCACCAGGAGCAGACGCCGTCCGCCGAACAGGTCGACCATCCGCCCGGAGAACAGCAGGAACCCCGCGAACGGGATCAGATACCCGTTGTACACCCAGGTCAGGCTGCCCGGTGTGAAGTCCAGGGCGTTCTGGATCGAGGGGATCGCGACGTTCACGATCGAGGCGTCGAGGATCACGATCAGCTGCCCCAGGCAGCACACCGCCAGGACGAGTCCGGCCCGGCGCGCCCTGACCGGGGGAGCCAGTGTCATCTGATCGGTCATCGCAGGGAACTCCTTGTTCGGATGGGGGAACGGACCGGGACGGTGACCCGGACCGGAACGGGACGCATGTGCGGGTGCGGGGGCTGCCCGGTGTCAGTCATCACAGACCTGGCCGGTCACGCTGCCCGTGCGGGCGCAGCGGAGCACGGCGACCGGGGCCCCGGGAAGTGGCGGACGTACCGCCTCCGGCGACCGCGGAGCCGTCCTTCCCCGGCCGGTTCCCGGCCCAGCGCGCCGGCCGCACTTCCCTGCCGGTCACCGGTAATTTCCGGTCGGCCATATCTATCACCCTTGTTCATCTCTGTAAGGCCGGGCCCGAAACGGCCCAAGGACCGCACCGGACAACCCGCAGACAACACACCGGGTGAACCCCGCGGAACACCCCGGGACAGCACCCTTTCTGACTGTGCGAAGAAAATCTTCCGCGCGACGGAAAACCCTCCCGGCACAAACCCGCAATACCGGCGGACCCGCAATACCCGCAATACCGGCGGACCCGCAATACCCGCACTACCGGCGGACCCGCAATACCTGTGATGCCCGTGGGCCCGGAATGCCAGGCCCGCCCAGGGGGCAGTCCGGCGCCGGGGCGCCGAAGTGTCGTGGGATTCCTACCCGTTCCACCAGGACGTGTTTTCCCTGTACCACTCGACCGTGGCCTTGAGGCCCGTCTCGAACGACTGCCGCGGGGCGAATCCCAGCTCGTCGCGTATCTTGCTCATGTCCAGGGAGTACCGCTGGTCGTGGCCGAGCCGGTCGGCGACCCGCTCGACCCTGTCCCACCCCGCCCCGCAGCTCTCCAGCAGACGCCCGGTCAGCTCCCGGTTCGTCAGCTCCGTGCCGCCGCCGACGTTGTAGACATGACCGGGCCGGCCGCCCCGCAGGACCAGCTGAACGGCCAGGCAGTGGTCCGCGACATGAAGCCATTCACGGACATTGCCGCCCTCCCCGTACAACGGGACCCGCCGCCCTCGCAGAAGGTTCGTCACGAACAGCGGGATGACCTTCTCCGGATTCTGATAAGGGCCGTAATTGTTCGAGCACCGGGTGATCACGACATCCAGGCCATGGGTACGGTGCGCGGACAGCACCAGCAGATCGGAACCCGCCTTCGACGCCGCGTACGGCGAATTCGGTGCCAGCGGCTGTGCCTCGGTCCACGACCCGTCCGGGATCGAACCGTAGACCTCGTCCGTCGACACGTGCACGAACCGCCCGGTCCCGTGCCGGCGTGCCGCGTCCAGCAGGACCTGTGTGCCCAGCACGTTCGTCGTCACGAACGGGCGCGCGTCGTCGATGGACCGGTCGACGTGCGACTCGGCCGCGAAGTGCACGATCACGTCGTGCCCGGGCAGGACCTGCCCGACCAGCTCCGCGTCACAGATGTCACCGTGGACGAACCGGAAACCGGGATGCTCCGCGACCGGCGCGAGATTGTCCATGTTGCTGCCGTGGCCGAGCCTGTCCAGGACAGTCACCCGGGCGCCGTCCGACCCGGGAAGCTCACCCGACAGCAGCGCCCTGACGTACTGGGACCCGATAAATCCTGCACCGCCGGTAACGAAGATCCGCATGCCGGCGACCCTAAAGCCCCCTCCTCGACACCGGCTTGAGCCCCCCGCACACGGGCACGGCCCGGCCCCCAGGCCCGGTCCCACAGCCCACCACCGGTCCCACCCGCCCCCGCGCCCATCTGGCACCGGCCACCCCGGCGGCCCCGACCCGCCCCGGTTCCCGTTCCGGCCCGAACCCGGCACAACCTTCCGCACTGTTCGAGGGTCACACCAAGTAGGAGCAAACCGCTCTCAGGGACACAAGGGGGAAATATGAGGATCACACGTACTATCGCCAGTGCCGGTGCGGTCGCCGCGCTGGCCGTGGGTGCCACGGCCGCGCTCAGCACGACCGCCTCCGCCGCACCCAACGTCACCCCGCAGGGCGTCTGCGGCAGCGCCTACAAGACCGTGAACTCGGTGCCCGTCGGCTCGCTCGGCACCGTCTACCTGACGTACAACTCCTCCAACGGCAAGAACTGTGTCGCCACGATCCGCACCAACCCGGGCACGGCCAAGAGCATGTCCGTGTACATCTACGTCCCCGACACCGACACGTGGGCAGACGACTACGGCAACTACACCTCCTACGCCGGGCCGGCGTACGCCTACGGCAAGGGCCACTGCGTGAGCTGGGGCGGCAACATCGCCAACGTGTACGTGTCCGTGGAGAACACCAACTGCGCCGCCCTGAAGGAACGCCGGGTCACCGAGATCCGCTGACCCGGCCCCTGCACCCGGCCGGTCACGTCCTTCCCGCGCCGCCGCCCACCCCACAGTCACGCCGCGGATCCTGCCGCCGGCACCTGCGGGGCAGGCACGCCGAGCCGCAGGCGGCACGGGAACCCGCAGCACGCCCGGCCCGCCGGCCCCCGTCCCCGGGAGCGCCATCCCGGGAACGGGGGCCGGTGGCCCCGGGGCTGGGGGCATCTCACCGGGTACGCGACGCGGCCCGCCCCCACCCCCGGAAGCCCAGCCGCCAAGCCGCCGCACCCGCCCTGCCCGACCGCAGCCGCGCAGGGCGCTGCTGACACCACCACGACAACACCCCCCGGACAGATGGCAGTTCCCCACCCTGCCTTCGTCACCCCGTCACCCCGTCACCCCGCTCCTGGTCACCCCGCACCCTGGGGTCAACGACCGACCGGTCGGCTCGTACGGCCGGTCGGGCGTCCCGCGGTGCCGCACTGGTCGGGGCGGCTACCCCCGGGGGCCGTGCAGCGGCGTATGACCCTTCCTCGCGGGCCGGGAAGGCCGCTCAGCGCGCGGCGGCATCAGCGAGGATCGCCCGCAGCCGTGCCCGGCACTCGGCGACGAAGGAGGGGAAGGTGTTCCAGTAGTAGGAGATACCGCTGACGCCCACCGCGATCGCCCAGGCGCGGGCACGGGCCCAGGTCACATCGTCCAGGCTCAACGTGTCCCAGTAGGCCTGGCGTGCCCGTGGCGGCAGGTCCCAGACCGTGGAGTGCTCGGCGTCGGGAAAGCCGACCGAGAGTCCTCCGAAGTCGATGACCGCGTGCAGTTCGCCTTCCCGGACCAGGAGGTTGGTCGGCTTGAGGTCGCCGTGGAGCCACACATGAGGTCCGCAGGGCTCGGGCAGCGCGAGCGCGGATCGCCACAACTGTTCCAGAGCGTCGATGCCGAGCTCACAACCCACAGTGTTTCGGCAGTCGTCGAAACACCCGCTGATCCACTGGTCGCACGGCCCCAGACCGCCTCCGCGATACCAGCTGAGGCCGTCCGCGCGAGCCGCTCCCATGAGGCCGACCCCGTGGAGCTCCCTCACGACCGCCGCGAGATCCGCTCCGAAAACGGCCCAGTCCCGGACGGTGTCCGGGCCGGCCTCGCCGCCCTCGATCCAGCGGTAGACCGACCAGACCAGAGGGAAGACGCCGGTGGGCACCCCGGCATGGACGACCTCGGGAATCGGACAGGCAAGGAAGGGCGCCAGACGAGGAAGCCATTCCTGCTCCTTCTGCACGGACTGTCCCTTGCCGGCGGTCCGGGGAAGTCGCACGAGCAGGTCACCGCCCAGCCGATACATGGTGTTGTCCGTGCCCGCCCCCGCGGGCGACAACGGCAGGGCGGCCCACTGCGGGCACTGGGCCCTCAGCAGCGACCGGACCAGCGTCTCGTCGACCGGGATCTCGTTCTGGTGAAGTATCACACCGGGAATCTCAGCGCACGAGCGAACGGGAAGCCAGTGACTTTCCTTCACGAGCACGAGCACGAGCACGAGGACGAGCACGAGGACGAAGACGAAGACGAGGCAGGCACGCCGTGCCCAGGGCGCGCCGACCGGGGGACCGGGCAGAGCACCGGGCGCTGTCAGCGCGTCTGCGATTCAGGGGCGCGCAGCCTCAACGACACTGCGGCAGACGACACTGCGGCAGACGGCAGACGGCAGACGGCAGACGGCAGACGGCAGACGGCAGACGGGAGGCGACGGGACACGCGTGGGACCGCACACCCCGACGCCACACACGTGAGAGTGATGCCCCATCACGTTCCCGGCTCCTCCCGCCGTTCCTGTCGGTGACCGCCGGGTGCGGACGACACCCCACCGAGAACTGCTCACCGAGCAGACCCCGTCACCTGCGGCATGGTCCGCGCCTGCCCCGCCACTTCGCGCACCACCTCGCCGGACGCGCCGCACCCACCACCCCCCGGCGGTGCGGCGCCGGACGCCCCCCCGCCACCCCGGACGGTGCGCCAGGTGACCGGCCGGCTCACCCGCCGTCCCGCCGTGCGCCGTGGTGGCGCAGATCGTCGGCGAACACCCCGGCCAGCTCGCGCCACTGGGCCCGTGGCAATCCGGCGCCACCCTCCTGGGCGGTGAGGACCTGCAGGGCGACGTGATCGGCTCCGGCCTCGTGGTACTCCCGTGTCCGGGCCCTCACACGCTCGGCGTCGCCCAGGGCGAACAGGTCGTCCAGGAGACGGACACTGCCACCGCCCTCGAAGTCGCTGCCGGTGAACCCCAGACGCATCAGGTTGCCGGTGTAGTTGGGCAGCCGCAGATACATGCCCAGCATGTTCCGCGCGGTGGTGCGGGCCCGGTCGAGGTCGGTGTCCAGGACGACCGACAGCTCAGGGGCCAGCAGCACGCCGGGGCCGAGGGCCTCGCGTGCCTGCGCCGTGTGCTCGGCGGTGACGAGATAGGGATGTGCGCCCGCGGACCGGCCGGCGGCGAGTTCCAGCATCCTGGGGCCGAGCGCCGCAAGGACCCGGCGTCCGGGGCCCACAGGCGGGGCGGCGGCGTCGAGAGCGTCGAGGTAGGCGACCATCGCACTGTACGGC
Source organism: Streptomyces sp. NPDC058637 (assembly GCF_042717325.1). Classification (NCBI taxonomy): domain Bacteria; kingdom Bacillati; phylum Actinomycetota; class Actinomycetes; order Kitasatosporales; family Streptomycetaceae; genus Streptomyces; species Streptomyces sp. NPDC058637. The sequence goes on from NZ_JBHXRD010000040.1 coordinate 45,160, forward strand.
TTGGCGTACTGCGGGACCATCGGGCCGTGGCTGACACCCAGGCCCAGGACGAACCGCTCGCGGGCGCCCGCGTCGAGCGCCCCGATCTGCTGCGCGACCTCCTGGGCGGTGTGGTCCCAGATGCTCAGGATCCCGGTGGCCACGCTCACCGTGCGGGTCGCGGCGAGAACAGCCGCGGCGTCACCGGGCGAGGGACTGCCCCCGAGCCAGAGGGTGCCGTACCCCAGCTCCTCGAGCTCGGCGGCCGCCTCCGCGACCGCCTCCCCGCCCGTGCCGTCCGCCCGTGACCCGTGCAGAGCACTGCTCCAGATCCCGACCCGTCCGAATGCCTCATGCGCCTGAGTAGTCATGCTGTGATCAACACAGTCCCCCGCCCGCTGTTCCCGCCGGGGCGGGGATTCATCTGTACGGGGGTACGGCGCCCCGCCCCCGCCTACCCCGCTCCGGGCGGTGCCGGTCCTCTCCTCCCGCCCGTGTCCTCTGCGTCCCGAGCCGCCCCGGCACGCCCTCGCCCCGTCCGTACTGTCGGTGGCAGCTGACAGGCTGGAACGTATGGACAGTGACGACGAACAGCTCCTGCGCGGCCGCGTGTACGGCCAGGACCCCGCCGCCCCCGGCCAGGGACCGAGGCCGGGGCAGACCTATGCCGAACTGGTCGGCGGGCCGCTGGACGGCCTGCTGCTCGACATCACCGGCTGGCCGAGGGTGGACATCGCCTCCGGTGCCGCGCTGATGACCGAGCTCGGGCAGTTCGGCACCGGAGGGCGCGCACTGTACGACCCGCGCCCCGGCGACCCGGGACGCTGGGACTGGTCCGGCGACGCCCCCTGACCCCCGCCCCCCGTTCTTTTTGCCACCACCCCGCAAGCGGACCGCCACACCCCCCGGAGCCGGCGCCCCACGCCAGGACTCCTCCCGGCCCGCACCCCCGGGGACGGGAGCACCCTGCACCGGCCTCGGCCTCGGCCGCTGCCCCGGGCCCGGGGCAGGCCCCTGGGCAAGTGCGCGCTCCGGGCGGGGTGCGCCCCTTCGGGACGCAGTGCGCCGGCCTGTCGCCCGCCGCCCACAGAACGGCCCCGGCCGGCGGCCGGGGGACCGCCTGCAACCGAGGAACCCACCGGCCCCAGCCTCCGACTTCCGGCTCCCGCCGGACCGGTTCAGGACCCGGCAGGGCTCTTGCCGCCCAGCGCCCAGGCCTCGACATCGCGGTAACGGATCGGCCCACTGCTCCGGCCGGCGTTGCTGGCGACCAGGTGCAGACGTTCGGCAGACCACCGGCTGCCCCTGAACCCCGCGATCCTCCCGGCGATCTCCGCCGCCGAGGCCCGGTCGCCCCGACGGGCACGGGCCAGGGTCAGATGGGGGCGAAGAGGCCGTTCCTCGAACGCGACACCGCAGTCCCTGACCGCGCTGCGCACATCGGCCGCGAGCAGGTGCAGTGCGTCGAGGTCTCCGTCGACCCCGGTCCACAGCACCCGGTCCTCGAAGTCCCCGCCGCCGCGCAGCGCCAGACACAGAGGCCGGCGGCCGGCCGCGAGACCGGCGAGCGGCCCGCGCAGGAGCGGAACGGTCCCGGCCGGCAGCTCCCCGAGGAACGCCAGGGTGATGTGCCAGTCCTCGATGCGGTTCCACCGCATGTCAGGGTGCGTGCCGTAGGCGGGGCGCAGCTCCCGGGCGAGTTCCTCCTTCGCGTGGTCGGGCGGGGCGAGGGCGATGAACACACGGACGGTCGCGGGCGGGGCGGGTTGTTCGTTCACACCAGCCTTCGTACCGCATCCGGTGACAGGGGCGACGGCCGGGCTGCCCGGAAGGGAGAACACCCGAACACCCGCCGGGCACCGCGCAGGCCCGGGCCCCCTTGGGCCGTAGGGCCGGTTCACCGCCCCTGCCCGGACAGCCCCTGCCCCGCCCTCACACCTCCTGCCGCGCCCCTGCCCGTACGGACCGGCCGGCCGCCGCCGCGACGCAGGGCGACGCTCTGCCCGCCGCCCGCCAAGGGCACGTCCCCCCGGCGGCACAGACCGTCACCCGGACCCGTCACCCGGACCCGACGCTGGGGCCCGAACCCCGGACCCGACGCTGGGGCCCGACAACTGAACCCCGAACCCCGGCCCTCGCACCCGTGCCCGCGCTGCTCACCGGGCGGGGCCCGCCACGCGCAGCCACTCCACGGCTTCGCGTACGACTTCCTGCGGCCGGGCCGCCCACCTGAAGTGGTCGCTCCGCGCGAGACCCAGACGCTCGGCGGGAATCCTGCACTCGGTCACGCGGGCCGAGCGGAGCTCGGCGACAAGGTGCGAGGCACAGGCACCGGGAACGTACCGGTCCCCCGGAAAGGTGATGAAGAGCGCCGGCACACAGGACCGTGCCAGGGCCGCCTCGTAGTCGACGCCGCTCCCCAGGACCCGGTAACGGCCCGTCAGCCCTTCATGCCCCCAGTCCCGCACGAGCCGCCTCGCCTCCCGCCCCGCGAACGGGAACCAGCCCGGCAGATACCCCCACAGCAGAGTCGTCGCGAGGATCAGCCGCAGCCCCAGGAACCGGCCGGCCGCGCCGATACCGGCACCTCGCGGAACCACGACGAACCACTCGCCGCGGTGTCGGACCGTGTGGCTCACCCGGTCCGACACCGCGGCGAACAGCAGCCCGAGCTGTCCGCCCAGGCTGTGCCCGGCCAGGACGATCCGGTCGGTCCCGAACTCCTCGCAGACCGAGTCGACGACGCCGGGGAGCTCGGTCTCCAGGAGGTCGGCGTAACCGAAGGGGAGACCTTGCGGGAGGCCCGGACCGAACTGCGCCCGGTCCCGCGGTGGTCGGCGAGGACCGCGTGACACCCGCTGAGGACCAGGGTGCGGGCGAGCGTGCGGTAGTAGTCGCTGCGTACGCCCATCGCGGGCAGGCACAGCACGACCGGGGCGCCGGGCGATACGGTGCGGTGCACCTGGAGGCCGGTCGTGCTGCCGTCCGGGAAGGTGACCCGGAGGAGGTCCGGCGTGGGGCCGCTGTCCGTCACTGCGCCTGCTCCCTCTCGTCCGGCCGGTGACCCGTCCCTGCCGCACAAGTCCCGACGCCCGCCCGCCCGGCCCTGCCCGCCGTCGGCCGCAGGGGGACAGGGGGAGACAGGACTGACGCGTCCCGCCACCGACCCCGGCCACCCCGGCCCCTTTCGGGGCCCAGCACGGACGGTGTCCGCAACAGCCTTGCAGACACCGCCCCGCGAACAGGGGAACTGCCCGCGGGAACGGATGGTCGGCGCCGCAGCGCACCTTGCCATGCCCCAGAGGAGCACAGCAGGGCCCTGCCGTTCAGCCTGCGGTGCCTGCGGTGCCTGCGGTGCGTGCGGTGTCACGGAGTCGAGTACGTGAGCAGAGGTAGAAGAGTTCGGGATCGTTCTCGTCGAGGCCGTGGAGCAGACCGACAGGGTCCCAGCCGGCGTGTTGCAGCAGCAGCTGCATGGGGTGGTTCGAGACGTTGGCCGAGGTGAACAGTTTCGCAGTGGTGCACGCGCTCTCCGTGGCCTTGAGGAGACGTGCTCCCACTCCTCGTCGGCGGGTACCTGGGGCGACCATCAGCATGGTGACGAAGCCCTGTTCGAAGAAGTTGTACTCCAGCACGCTGTAACCCAACGGCCCGGAAGCGTCCTGAGCCATGAGGACCAGTCCGTGTTCGCACCAGCGCCGGATGCTGTCCCGTCGTGCCTGGTCGCCTGCCGCCGCGAGGGAATCGGTCTGGGCCAGAGCGGCCCAGTCCGATCTGCCCGCGCGGCCCACTCGGAGCCCACTGAGGTTCTCGGCATCGACGGGGTGCATCGTGGCAGCGTACGGGTGGTGGTTGGTGCTCTCCTACCGGATTCGGCGGGGCCTGGTTCCCCACCCCGTGGTGTGCGGGGCGGCTGTATGCCTCGCCGGGGCGAGGTCACGTCCCCCCTCGTGCCGGGTGGCGGGGCAGCGGTTTTCCCGGAGCCGAGGGGGCGGCCGAGGCCGAGCCGGGAAGGTACCGGTGCACCGGCCGCAAGCCGGCCCGCATGCGCAGGTTCCTTAAACTCCCGGCGCCCGCGGGGTGTCGGCCTGTCCGGGGCCGGTGAAGGCGCCCCGCTGCCGCAGGGGCCTTCGCCACCCGGGCCCGTCAGGAACTCCCTCGCCTCACCGGCCGGCACGGTGAAATCCGGCGGTAAGAAGCCCCCCACGCCTCAAGGCCGGTGCCGCCTGCTCGCCGGCGAAGACCCCGGCCCGGCCCTGCGCTGACTCTCACGCCCTGCACCCCTCGCCCACCCCGCCGCCTATCCTGGACACGGTGCTCCCACCGGGGGACGCGCTCACCCCGCAACAACCGTCCCCCGAAACGGGCAGGACCACGGAAAAGAAAGGGGTCAGCGGTCATGAGAACGCTGCTGAACGAGAGCGACCTCTGCCACGAGAACGCAGTGGTCTGACCGGAAGGCACCCTGAACATGACCGAGCACCATGACCGCTGGGCGGAACTCACCGGCGGACAAGCCGGAGAACAATACGCCCAGCGTTTCGCGCAGCTCGCCGCATCGGGCCACGACATCCACGGCGAGGCCACCTTCTGTACCGCATTGCTGGAACCCGCCGCCCGGGTACTCGACGCCGGCTGCGGCACCGGCCGGATCGCGATCCGGCTCGCCGGGCTGGGCCACCACTGCACCGGCGTGGACGTCGACCCCTCCATGCTCGCCGTCGCCCGCCGGGATGCCCCCACACAGGAGTGGCTCCTGGGTGACCTGGCCCACCTGGACGCCCTCGGCCTGCATCCCGGCTTCGACCTGGTGCTCGCCGCCGGAAACGTCATCCCCCTGCTGGCCCCCGGCACCGAAGCGGCCGTCGTGCGGCAGCTGGCCGCCGCACTGCGTCCCGGCGGACTGCTCGTCACCGGCATGGGACTGGACGCGGCACATCTGCCGCTGCCGGAACCCACGGTGACCCTCACGGAGTTCGACCACTGGTGCACCCGGGCCGGACTGACCTTGCGGCAGCGCTACGCCACCTGGAACGGCGACCCCTATGACGAAGGCTGCGGCTACGCCGTCAGCGTGCATCACCGCCCCGCAACGTGAGATCCCGCCCTCTCCGCCCTCTCCGCGCGGTCTCCGTCTCGTAGCGGATGCTCTTTCCCGCCAGGCGGTATCCGGGACCGAGCCGGGGCTCGGCGGCCCCTACGACCCACGGGCGGGCGGACTTGGCTGCGCCGCCCCCACCGAGGTGCGCCGGTGCGCGCCTTGCCCGGCGGCCACTTCTGCCTCGCGCCCAGGCCCGGTGAGGCCGTCGCCGCCGTCCTGCGCCGCAGGGGCCGCCCCTCGCCGGCCGGCACCGGCTCGCGCGTTCCCCTTCCGTCCTCCCTGGCTGCCCGGCCGGTGCTGTCTGCCGGGACCGGACCAGGAGCAGGTCCAGGTGGTCCAGGTGGTCCGCGCCCTGCGGGGACAGCTCACCGCGACGGTCCACCACGGCCAGGACGACCGCCCGGCGGCGGAGCTGCTGCCGGTGCTGGAGGGCACCGCAGGCCGTGTCCTGCTCGACGGCCGGCCCACCGGGGCGCAGGCCGGCCGAGCGACGATGCCCGGCGGGCCCTTCCCCCCACCTCCGACGGGCGCATCACCTGGGTGGGCACCCTGGCGGGGCGCAGGTTCCTGTGCCCCGCCACGGTGCCGGAATCCGCCCGCCGGACTCCCGCCGCCGGAGCTCCGGGACCCCAACCCCTACGGCCTGCCGGCACCCTGACACCGCCGCGCCTGGCCGAAGGGGCCCGTGCACGAGCACTCGTCCAGCGGCCGGGGGGCCTACGAGGCGCCGTCGAGCACCTCACGCAGCCGGTGCCCGAACTCATCCGGCTTCCCCGGATAGCCGAACTCCCCGTCGAGGAACCCGCCGTGATGACTGGGAAACACGCTCACCCGCCCATCGAGCAGTTCGGCGGCCGCGACGGAGGTACGCCCGGTCTGCACGTTCCTGGACTCCTCGCCCAGGGCGATCACCACCCGGGTCGCAGCGGCGGCGATCGCGTCGACGTCCGGCCGATAGCCGCTGACCGCCCATGACCGGTCGGACAGCAGCGGATCATCGCGCGAGCCGTCATCCTCGGTGGGCATCCCGAACGCGGCGGGATCGGCCTGCGGCTGTGCGAAGTACGCGTCGGTGAACTCGCCCTCCCACGAGGTCATGGCCACGAACGCGGCCATCCCGGCCCCCCACCCCCGCTTCTCGTACGCCTCCCGGACACCGGCCCGCGCCCGCACGGCCGCCGGGCCGTCCGGTGTCAGGGTGATGAGCGGCGGCTCGTGGGCGACCAGGGTGGTCACATCATCGGGATACCTCGCCACGACCGCGAGCGCGGTGACCGCGCCGCCACTGCTCGCGAACATCTCAACCGGCCCGGCCCCCAGCGCCCCGATGACGGCGTGTACGTCATCGGCCTGAATCTCCGGCGTGTGGTCGACCCGCCCGTCCTTACGGACACTGCGGCCGAGCCCGCGCGGGTCATAGGTGACAACGGTCCGCTCCGGGAAGCGCGCCGCGAGCGCGGCGAAACCAGTAGCGTCCATGGGCTGCCCGATCATGAGCAGCGGCGGGCGCCCGTCATCGGTCGGCAACGGCCCGCGAACGTCGTAGACGAGGTCCGCCCCAGCATTCTCAAGTGTGTAGGTCTCCATACCCGTGAAGACCTGCCGCGCCCCGGAAACTCATCGGCACGGACACGATCGGCTGCGTGCCGCTGGAGCCGCCCGCCGCGGCGGGCCCGCTCGCGGCCGCCGCCCTCGCCGACGCCCGGGACACCTTTCGCCAACTGACGTACGCGGCAACCGGCACGCATTCTCACGGGCCTGGAACCTTTGCCGCAAAAAGGTGGGCCCCTCTTGCGTGCCGTGAACCGGCCGGGAGTTGATGGCCGCGTGGGACCTGGTTCAACCCGTACGGAGATACACCTGAAGTCCTGGCGTTCCCGTATCGCCGTCGCTGCCGCGGTTGGCAGGGAAGCTTTCACCATCCCGCTGACCGCGGGATCGGCGTCCGCCGCCATCACCGACCCCGACGGCTCCAGTGCGATCGGCGGGTCCAGGAGTCACCGCACCTGCCAGATGGAGGGGAAGGAGCTCCTCGCCGAGGGGCGCTACAGGGAGTTCCGGTGCCGTTGGAACGACCCGTTCCGGGAGCTGCGGGCACGCTGAGTGGTCCTCACCCGATGAACGCGCTGCTCGGCAAGGAAGCGCCGTCGGCGGGCTGCGCGACCGACGACGGACCCTGACCGCCCCACAAGGCGGGGCACCGGTCGGTGCCCGAGTTCGCCGGACCGCCTGGCAGGTGCTCCGACCCTCCTCAGGCGGCACCCGCCCAGGAGTGCGAAGCCCCGCAGGCCCAGCTGTGGAAGGCGCCGTACGGTGCGCACGGAGCCGCGCCGACCGGTACGCGCCCTGTATACGCCGGGCTCGGCCGGCCGGGACCGAACACACCGAGGACTCCTGCGTGTCCACCCCTGACCGTTTCCCGGCGCCTCCCCCCGAGGGCCCGGGTGACGACGAAGTCCCCGGCTGGCGTACGAGCGCGGCCGGGGGCTTCCCCACGACCTGCTCCAGGCCGGTCGCCGGCGGCAGCGGGCCGGGACGCGCCCACAGGGACGGTCCGCAATGCCCACGACCCCGGAACCACGCAGGGTCACGGGCAGGAGGAGGGGGAGCCGTCACGCGGGACGCCCTCCGGGGGACCGGCGTCCACGGCAGCGTGATGTTCTGCCGCATAGGGTGGCCATGTGCCTGGCCGGTCCGTATGAGGGCTTCCGGCGGCGAACGGATGAGGCTGCGATGAGTGAACCGACCAAGCCCGAGATCGACGTTCCGGAGGGTGACGCTCCCACCGAGCTGACGATCCGCGACCTCGTCGTCGGGGACGGGCTCGAGGCGAAGCCGGGCAGGGTCGTCCGGGTGCACTACGTCGGGGTCACCTTCGAGTCCGGCAAGGTGTTCGACACTTCCTGGGACCGGGGCCAGACGTTCAAGTTCGCCGTGGGCGGCGGCAAGGTCATCAAGGGCTGGGACCGCGGGGTCAGAGGGATGAAGGCCGGCGGCCGGCGCGAGATCATCGTTCCCCCGCGCCTCGGCTACGGCAACCAGTCACCCTCGCCGTCGATCCCGGCGGGCTCGACACTCGTCTTCGTCGTGGACCTGCTCTCCGTCGCTCTCTGAGGCCTTCCCCAGTCGGCCGGCACCGCCCGGAACCACGGCCGGCCAACCCCTCCTGGCCGGCCGCGACACCACACCCGCGCCCCCTTCACCCGTAGCCACGGGCACGGGCACACGCCGGCAGCAACACGCATCGGGCGCCCGTGACCAACCAACGGCAGACACCCGGACCCAGCCCGGGCCACCGCCCCGGCGCCCGGGGTGCCGGGACGGTGAACCCCGCGAAACGGATCATCCGCGCGGCGGGCTCACACCCCCACTTCACGTGGCCGCCGGGCCCCCGGTCGCAGCCGCAACTCCTCGTCCGCCCCCGGCCGACACTCCCAGCCGCCCTCCCAAACCGACGATGCGGTGCGATGGAACGGGTGGCCACCGACCCCGGCAGCCCGGCCGGCTCGTAGCTCACCTCGCCGTAGCCTCCGCGCATGACTGGTGATCCGTTGCGGTGCCGCTGGGTCATCCTCGGCCATGACTGCGGGACCCGAGACGAAGCGGACCGCGCGGACCTGACGATCGGCGAGATGTGCAGCAGCTGCCGTGCGCCGGTCGCTCACAGGCCATGAACCCATGGTGCGGTGGCTGACACAGCGGGCAGGGCCGGCCCGTCCTGCTACCGCTGGTACGTCGCGGGCTGCGCCCCGTGCGGTGGGCCGTGGCGGGCGGTATGGGTACCGGGCGCCTTGTTCACCCGCATCGCGCCGGGCGGCCACCGGTTCGGTGAGGGGCCGGCGGCTGGATGCCCGGGCCGGCTGTGGGGTGGCGCCGACCGCATGGTTCCCCGGCGTGGCGTGCGGACGCGGGCCACGGCCGCACCCGTGTGGCCGTGGGACTGGAACCGGGGCTGAGCAGCGACGATCCCGAGACGGGCGCCATGAACCACCGAAGGGAACATGTGTTCTATTTACGCTAAGCTGGTTCCCGTGTCCGTTCATCTCCAGGGTTCCCTGTTCGATCAGGCCGACCACCCGCACCTGGGCCGGCTCACCGGGCTGCGCAGAACAGTCCTCGGCGACGGGGCGTGGATCGACCTGCTGCCGGGCTGGCTGAACGGCGCCGACGCGCTCTTCGCCGCGCTCGCCGCAGAGGTGCCCTGGCGGGCGGAGCGGCGGCAGATGTACGACCGGACCGTCGACGTGCCACGGCTGCTCGCCTTCTACCGAGCCGGGAACACACTGCCGAGCCCCGTTCTGGACGAGGCCCGCGACGCACTCAGCGCCCACTACGGCGACGAGCTGGGGGAACCCTTCACCACAGCAGGACTCTGCTACTACCGGGACGGCCGCGACAGCGTCGCCTGGCACGGCGACCTGACCGGACGCGGCTCCCACCAGGACACGATGGTGGCGATCCTCTCCCTGGGCGCCCCCCGCGATCTGCTCCTGCGGCCGTGCCGCGGGGGCGACACCGTGCGCAGGCCTCTGGGCCACGGCGACCTGATCGTCATGGGCGGATCGTGCCAGCGCACCTGGCAGCACGCGATCCCCAAGACCGCCCACACCCGGGGGCCGCGGATCAGTGTCCAGTACCGCCCCCACGGGGTGCGCTGACGCGAGCGCGAAGCCCCCCGGGGAAGGACGGCGATGACCTACCGGCAGACCGGATACGGCACCATCGCCGGATCTGCCGGGCCGGGGGCGGTCCCGGGCGACCAGCCGGGACTCGATGTCGCGCGGGGCCGAGACCGCGGCGTCGATCTCGCCGGAACGGTCACGGCCTCCTCGCGGAGGCGGCTGCAGACCGCACGCAGCCGCTGCGGGTTCTCCCGCGCCTTCGCGGTCTCCCGGAAGAAGACCGGTGTTGACGACTGTGCCGACCGCGCGGCCCCCTCGCGCACCGGCTGCCCGGCCACCCACCTCGCAGCAGTGACCGAAGATCCCAGCTCCGGCACCCCGGGCAGCGACCAGCGCACGGACGATGCCCCACAGCACCGCCTTCGACGCCGGACCTCCCGGCCGCCGCCCCTGCGGGCCCGCGCACCCGCCCGTCACCGAGGAGCGGCAAGACCCACGAGCCGGAGGACTTCCGGGCACCGCCCCGACCCCGTGAACGACCGGCGCGCCCGGCGCGAGTCACCGCCCCCTCCCCACCCGAAAAGGGGGAACGGACGGGCCCGGGGTGTCCACACGCAGACACGGCTCCCGCCGCCACCGCCCCTCCCCCCGCACAAAGCTCAGCAGGTCCGGAACACGTACTCCTTCTCACCCGCGGGAAGCACATCGAGATCTCGCAGCACGAGCGAGACCCTGTCACCCCAGGCGGAACAGCTCTCCTCGAAGCCCACCTCGCCCTCGCCCTCGTACTCGATGGCGAAGACACGGTCGTCGTACGCGTCCGCGTACGCGTCGCACTCGTCGAACTGGGCGCATTCCTCCGTCACCGCGAAGTCGAAGCCGATCGCGGCGCGCCGGTCGAGCAGGTCGGTGGTGTTCTTCTGCCCGATCGCCAGGCCGGCGCTGTGCGCCCGCGCGGCCAGCACCTTGGCGAAGGCGGCGTTGTCATCCTGCGTCAGCTTGCCCTTCGACCGTTCGAAGGAGTCGAGATTGTCAGGCTCCACCGCCTGGAAGCCGCTCTCCGCGCAGCCGTCGATCCAGTCCCCGACGATCTGCGCGAGCCGGGCGCGCCTGACGGCCGTCGAGGTGTCCAGAAGCACCTCGTCCCAGCCCTCGTCGATGACCAGCTCCCCCTCACCGTCCCGCAGCAGGAGGTCCGGGTGGGTGCCCTGCCACCACCCCAGTGCGCCGGGCTGGGTCTGGAAGGCGTTGACGTAACAGACGTTGTACCGGCCGGGGGCGGGCTCGTCCTCGCGGTCACGGGACACCGCCCGCACCCCGTCGGGCGGCGTGTAGCCGCCGCCGATCTGATAGTCGAACCTCATACCGGCCGTCGGCAGGAGGACACCGGCGGCCTTCGTCCGCTGCGCGGACCCGGCGCCGCCGGACGCCGCGCCGTCGACGGCGCAGCCGGCGACCACGCCCGCCCCGAGGACGGAGGCGAGACCCGCTGCCACGCCGGCGACCGCGCGCTTGCGGCGAAAGAGCGAGGAAGGGGCGCGGCCGGCCACACGTATCTCCAGGTGTCGGGATCCGGAATGTTGATCACCGCCCATCCTCTGTCACCGCTCCGGAGGCCGGCTGACCGGGGCGGCAGATCACCACAACCCCCCGGCATGCTCCGTGGCCCTGGCGCCCGGGACCGCACGCACCATCCCGTGGCGTCGGGCAGGGCGCCGCCTTGCGGCCGGCTGTCACGCGTCGCCCACAGCCACTGACCGCGAGTATCTGCCGCAGAAGCTGGGCTCCGGTTCGGGTATGACGGGCGGGGCCGTCCCCCCACCTGGCATGAGGCCAGGGTGGGACCCGACGCGACCCGGTTCAGGGGGGTTTCAGGATCATCCCGCGGTGCCGGGTCGTCGAGCGGACCTTCGGCCGGCTCATGCGGCACCGCCGCCTCAGCCGCGACTACGAGGCCGTTCGCAGCGCTCGGGAGTCATGATCCGCATCGCGATGATCGACCTCATGAGCGGACGGCTCACACCGTCCTCGCCGAACTGGCGCGACTCCCGAGCACGTGGTGCCGCATTACCGCCGGCCCGGCCCCGCGTCGAGGAGGAGGTTCAGCGCGTGTACGGGAGGATCTCGCGCAGGACGTCGGCCGGTTCGCCGCTCGCAGCCCGGCCGGCCACGAGGTGGCGCCTCTCCGATCTCGACATCGATGCCAAGACGGGCGCCGTCATCGATGGCCTTGGGGCGGCATCCGGCTCAGGCCGTTTCGCGGCGCCCTGCGCCCACCCACACCGCTCGAGACGCCCCTGCCCGCCGCCCCCGCGGTCACCGCGGGGACGGACAGGCTCGGACCCGGGGCCCGCGCAGGCACGTCAGATCTGGACGACGGCCTCGGCACGTATCCAGCCCCGGTTGTCGGCTGCTGCGTCGGTGGTGACCAGAACGTAGCTGTACTCGTTGTAGCCGGCGCCCTCGCAGGTCGAGGCGCCGACGATGTCACCGGCGTGCTTGGTCTTGACGACCACGCTGTTCGGGTTCGGGTTCTCGTACACACCGACGGTCGGCCACAGGACCTTGTACTGGCATCCGAACGGGGCGGAAGCACCGGCCGAGGGACCGACGGCGAGGACACCGGCGCACCCGAGCGCGGCGGCCACAACGATGTTGGCGGGACGGGTCATGCGCATGGCGGTGATGCCTTCCAGGAGCCGACGATCTGTCAGCCCACACCATCGCAGGACCGTCACGGGATTGTCGCGCGCCCTCACACGTCTTCACGGCTGCACACCGGCCCCTGGGCGAACCTTCTCCGCCCGAAGCTGCCCGAGGACCTGGCCCGGAGCGCAGGCCCTCACCTTCCGGGCCCCGCCCGGCATCGCCGCCATCACGGGCTGGGCCCGGAAAGGACACCCCCGCGCCCTCCCGGAGACGTACCGCGATCCCGGCCTCCAGCAGGAGGACGAGCGGATCCAGGAGGGGCGGTCCCGTACCGCGCCGGACCACGGCCGAGGCCGGTCCGGGATGCCGCCGCTGCCGCGAAAGGGGCACAGCAGTCACCACACCTACCGCTCGCTTCTGCTGACGCCACCTCACCGCTCGACCGCCGTTCACCGAGCTGCTCCGGGCCCGCCAGGAAGCCGACCGGGAACGCGACCGCCTCCAGGTCCCGGCCACCACCCCGCAGAAGACCCTCCTGCCACCACCCTCGCCGGACGTTCCCGGCCTCGACGTCTCCGCGTACCACCACCTCGCCTTTGCCGACGAGGTGTATGCGTCGTGCCGCGGCCGAGCGTCCGAAAGGATGAATCGACCACCGAACCTGGCGTGCCCCCAGGGCGGAGGCCGCACTCTGCGGAGAGGGACGACCGGTGCCGCACCCACCATGGGGTGCGCGGCGGCGGGCGAGGGGGAGTGGCAGTGGAATCAGCCAAGGGCGGGCCGCGGGTCCCGTGGCGGGCCTGGGCGCGCTACCGGTTCGACCGCACGCTGGCCCGTTCCACCGGCACCCTGATGGGCTGGCTGGTGATCACCTGCCTGGCCGTCGTCCTCCCGGTCAGCCTGCTGCTGGTGTGGACGGATCCCGGATCGCCCACGTCCCTCTCGGGGCGGCTGATCGCGACATGGCGGATCAGCGCGGAGACGTTGCGCCTGGGCGCGGCCACCGGTACGCCGTTTCGCCTGGTGCTCTCCGCGGTGCTCGGGCTGGTCGCACTGCTCTGTGTGTCGACCCTCGTCGGGGTGATCACGACCGGACTGGCCGAGCGAATGGCGGAGCTGAGCAGGGGGCGGTCCACGGTCCTGGAACAGGGGCACGTCCTGGTGCTCGGCTGGTCGGACCAGGTGACCACCGTGGTCGGCGAGCTGGTCGCCGCCCGGGCCCCGCGGCGGCCGAGCGCCATCGTGCTGCTCGCCGACCGGGACAAGGCCGAGATGGAGGAGGCGCTGACCGGGCGGCCCGGCCCGGCCGCCCGCGCCCGGATCATCTGCCGCAGTGGTCCCGCCAGTGACCCGGACGTTCTCGCACTCGTCAGCCCGCGGTCGGCGAGCACCGTGGTGGTGCTGCCGTCGGCGGAAGCGAGGGCCGACGCCGAGGTGCTGCGCATCCTGCTGGCCCTGCGGGCGGTCCTCGGCGAGGACACGGACGGGCCACCGGTGCTCGCCGCGGTCCGGGACGACCGGTACCGGGCCCCGGCCCGGCTGGCCGCAGGTCCCCGCGGCACCGTCCTGGAGACCGACACGGTCACCGCCCGGCTGATCGCACAGTGCGTCGGCCGCCCCGGCCTCTCCCTCGTCCTGCGTGACCTTCTCGACTTCGCGGGCGACGAGTTCCATCTCGCCGACACCACCGCGTTCCACCACGGCCCCTTCGGAGCGACCCTGCTGAGCCACCCGAACTCCTGCGTGGTGGGGCTGCTCACACCTGAGGGACGTACGCTGCTGAACCCGCCCGCCGACACCACGGTCCTGCCCGGAAGCCGCCTGATCGTGCTCGCCCGCGATGACGACAGCACCCGCGTCGAGGACTGCGGGCACCTCGTCGACGCCTCCGCGATCGCCGCTGCCCGGCCCGAGCCGGCCGGCCCCTCCCGGCTGCTGCTGCTCGGCTGGAACCGCCGGGCCCCCCTGGTCCTGGAGCAGTTACGGAGCACGGCCCGCCCCGGCTCCGTCGTGGACGTGGTCGCCGACAGTGCCGTACCCGGACCGAGAGAGCCGCAGGACGGGGAGCCGGCCGGGCCGGACGTGCGGTTCCGGTCGGCGCCCCTGTCACGGCCCGAGATCCTCCTCGGCCTCGACCTCGATCCGTACGACGGAGTGGTCGTCCTGGGCCCGGACCGGGGCGACGGCCCTGACCACCCGGACGACTGGACCCTGGTCACCCTGCTGGCCGTGCGACTGCTGGAACAGCGAACGGGACGCGAGACGCGTGTCGTCACCGAGCTCGTCGATGACCGCAACCGGCCCCTGGCACCCGTGAACAGCGGTTCCGATGTCATCGTCAGCGGGATGCTGGTCGGCCTCCTCATGGCTCAGATCGCCCAGAACCGGCATCTGGCTCCCGTCTTCGAGGAATTGTTCTCCGCGGAGGGCAACACCGTCTGTCTGCGGCCCGCCGGTGCGTACATCCGCCCGGGCACCGAGGCTACGTTCGCCGGCGTCGTCGCCGCAGCGCGCGACCGGGGCGAATGCGCGATCGGCTACCGCCGGCAGGACGTCGCCCGCACCGGACCTGGGGACCACGGCATCAGACTCAACCCGCCGAAGGGCGAGCGGCGCGTCTGGCACGCCGAGGACCAGGTGGTGGTGGTCGCGACGGAGCACCACCATCTGCCCCCGGCCGCCGCCGGAACGGACGAATCCGCCACCGCGGGCGCTGGAGGCTAACGGCTGTCCCGTCATCCCACGTGCCCGACGCTGCTGGCCCCCTCCGGAGGTACCGCCGTCCGCGGTCCGTCATCAACTCCTGTTCCCTGGAACGGCGCTGAGCCCCCCGTTCCACCGACCGCACCGCAGAGGTGTCCTGGAGCACGGAGATCTTGGACAGCGAAGTGGCCACAGGCCATGACGGCGGGTGTCGGGGCGGAGGCCGGGTATCGCTCCCGCGAGCGCGTCCAGGGCAATTACGGGGGACCGGTGGGCAGAGCGAGCCGGGCTACCCCGGCTGGAGAGTGCGTGTCCGTGGTGGCCGATCGCGGTGCGGAGGGTACGGAGTCGTTCGCTGAGTCCGGCTCCGGGCCCGGCGGGCAGCACCCTGGCGAGGTCGTGGAGGGCGGGTGCGGGCGGTGGAGCGGAGCCCGGCGGCGGGAACGTGATCCAGGACGTGCAGGGCACGTCGGACAACGCCCCGGGGGGAACCGACCGCTGCGGCCTGGGCGAGGACAGGGGTGGCCGCCGTCCAGCCACCCGTGCCATCCGGGCACGGTGCTGCGGATGCTTCGGCGCAGGTTCGGGTTCGCCGAACCCGAACCTGCCCGGTCGCGTACCAGGCCGGGCCCGTCGGGCGTTCACCCCTCGGCGTGAACGGGGAAGGCAGCAGCGAGCCGTCCAGCTCCACCCACTCCTTGCCGATCCTCACGCGGGACAGATCGACGTGGGACAGGTCCACC
Organism: Streptomyces sp. NPDC058637; assembly: GCF_042717325.1. NCBI lineage: Bacteria > Bacillati > Actinomycetota > Actinomycetes > Kitasatosporales > Streptomycetaceae > Streptomyces > Streptomyces sp. NPDC058637. Next base: position 60,957 of record NZ_JBHXRD010000040.1, read on the forward strand.
AGCCACGAACCGGGCAGCTTCGGGTCGAAGGCGGGGCCTTGACGTGTGTCGGTTCACCGAGGCCGACGTTCAGCCCGTTCGCGCCGGCGGCGAAGGCCGTGTTCACGTCCAGGCCGACCAGATGGCGCAGGGTGCACTCCGCATCGGTCATCGGCCGCGCCCAGTGGTAAGCCTCCTCGAACAGCTTCTCCGCAGGTCCCCGCAGGTCCCCGCAGGTGGAAGCGCGGCAGATCCAGCGTGTTGAGCACCGGGTGCCGGACTCCCAGCCGGACACCGTGGCCCGGCGCACCTTCAACGCGGTGGCCACTTCGTCGATCGTCAGGCCGTGCGCGGCACGAAGCCGCTTGCGGCGCGGGACGCGAGCAGTGCGTCGACCGCGTCGAACAACTCGGACATGGAACACCTCCTGACCAACACCCTACCCACGAAGCGCACTTTGCGCGCATGTTTGCCGTACGGTATGCGTACATTGTGCGTCCGGGGATGCCGCGTAGGGCGTTCTACCCGGATTCCCGGCTGGCTCTCGTGCACGCCCGTAGCGGCAGGGGCTCAGTACGGTGCCGACCATGGCGAACAGCGCGAAAGGCAGGCAGGCCCGCTGAACGGGCACTGCGGCCGACGATGTGGGTCTACGCGGCCGTGAGCATCCCGCGACGGCCCGACCGTCCTTGGACAACGAAATCGGTCGGCCGACGCGCGCCGGACTGCGCCGACTGACCTGATTGGCACAGCATGTGATGCCGGCTCTGTCCGTCGACACCGTGGCCCTGGGGGAACGCCTGCTATGTGTTGCCGACCGCTGGCGGCAGCAGCGGCCCGGTCGTTGCCGACCCACGCCGGCGCCAGTACGCGTACGTCAGGATGCCGAGCATCGGGCCCCACAGGACCAGGGGGACGTAGGAGGCGTAGAAGTAGACGGTTTCCCAGCCACCGGCCTTGCTCGGGAAGTCGGCCGGCAGCGGATCGCCATTGGTCTTGGACTGGGTGACCGTGGTGACGGTCGCGATGACTGTAAAGACCAGGGTCAGGATCGTCGCCCCGATCGTGGCCGGCACGACCGCGGCGGCTATCGGTACCCGCCGCCCACGCAGCCACGGCATCCAGCGCGGGAACACCTCGCCCCAGCGGGCGACCAGCCCAACGGCCGTGAACGCGAGGACCTCGGAGAGGAGGGTGAGGAAGACGATGTAGCCGTTCATCGCCCAGTCCTCGATGGCCCCGCCCCGTTTGTCCTCAGTGAACAGCACCCCCAGGCGCCAGATTCCGGCCGGGAGCACCACCAGCGGCACGGTGTAGGCGACCCGACGGGCCCAGCGCGGCACCCCTGCGGCGGGCTCGTGAGCCGCACGCCACGCCCGCCGCAGGCGGCCCTCTCCGCGTGGCGCGTATGCCGGTTCTTCGTTTGTCATGGTCGGCTGCCCATGGACATCTGCGCTCCTTACGCCCGCGGTCCGGACCGGCCCGCGCTCCGATACTCGCAGCCGACGAGGCCGGTCAGGATCCTTCCGCGTACTGAACCGCCTCCGCCGGGCGGGTGAGAGCGACTCCGGCTGCTCCACCCAGGGGGTGACGGAACGTCAGAAGGTGACGCGCCCCGTACACCTAGGTTCACTGGCAAGGAAGCTGGAGCGACCGGGGTCGGTGTCGAATGCACGGATTGAATGTCACAGGACACCGACGGATGGGGGGCGCGCTTACGTCTCCGCTTTCCGTTCCGCTGCCTGGCGTACATGATTCCGCCCGCCCCCTGCATAAGCACAGGTCAGGCACGGGATTTCGTGTGGTGAGTGCTCAGACTTCCCCTTGCTCTCCTGGCCTGCCCTGCTGCGGTGGCTGGTAGTGGGGGCGGTCCCGGGGAAGCGGCGGCGCTGCGCCGGCCTTTCTTCTCCGGCCCGACGCGGGGCGCCGGGCGGTTGGCTTCGCACGCGAGACCTGGAGTCACGGCGTGGCCCTGTCGCTTGATCGGCGTCGATGAGTTCGGAAGTCAGTCACGACCCGTGGGGCGGCTCGGGGGCCACCGCGGCGAAGGCCCTGAGTTGCCCCCGTCGCCGTTCCTCCTCCACGATGCGGTCGCGTAGTACGGCTTGGTCGATGTACGGGGCCACGGCGGCGAGGACCGGGCGCTGCGGTTCGGTCGGGTCGAGCGCCTCGACCTCCCAACGGAACCTGCGGCCCCGGGCTCGACGAGAGCTGTCCAGGGGCGGTTTTTCTGATCAGTAGGTCGTGGTTTGGCCTGGGCTGATCAGTTTGTTTTCTGGTGGTGGTAGCACTTTAAGCCCTGGTGCGACGACTGGGTGCCAGGGGAGATGAGCGCGTGGGCTGCGTGCGGACAGGAAAGAACTTCAGGGGCGGACACCGCTCGAAGGGCACTTCGGCGGCCGCCGAGGACCACGGCGAACACTCCGTCGTGCCCCCCCGCAGCCATGAACCGCACGTCCACGGCCCCGACATCGACCGGCCCCGCTCCTGTCGCATCCCACGCCACGCTTCGCACACAGGGCCAAACGCTTATCAGCTCAGCCGGTAATGGGCATAACAAGCCAACCGGCCGCGCCAGCCGCAGGCCCGTCCGCCGGCTTTGCCCGGGCGTCCGTGACCACGCGGGCGCGCGACCGCCATCAGCCGTGTTCGGGATCTGCGGCCCAGGCGTAGCCGAACTCGACGAACGCTGCTCGCTGCTGAGCATCCAGGCGGTCACGTCTGGCCTTGTGGTTGCTCAGAAACACACCCAGCCTGATCAGCGAACCGTCCGGCAGCTCTTCAACGTGCGCCCTTCCGACAACAGTTCTTCCTTCCCGCGCAATGTACTGAGCCAGGGCTGCCAGACCGCGCTGGAAGGCTGACGCCGTCCCAGCGCCCTCGGCTGCTGGGACGGGGGCGGGTCGTTCGGCGGGCTCCACGCCCAGCTTGGTCAGTCGTTCCTGCTGCTCGGTCGACAGGTGTGCCCAGGTGCCCGGGTTCTTCTGCCGCTGTAGCCAGCGTCCGATGTCGTCGCCCTCGAAGACGACACCTGGTTCGATGGCCGGCAGGTGGCCGTCGGCGTCGACGAGGTCGGCGAGGACGCGGTAGTGCCGCTGCCAGTCCAGTGGCCACGCGCAGTCCCAGTCCTCATCGACCGCCGCCAGCTGCTGCGCGCGCTCCTCAGCCCGGTCCGGGTCCTTGCCGAGGCCGCCCTTGCGGCGGAGGTTGGCGAGGTGCTGCCCGATGGGCACCATCGCCTCGCCCTCGCCCCACACCGCGTCCTGACGCGGCGCGAGGTGCCCGGTGGCTCGCCGGTAGGACCGCAGGGCGGCCAGCTTGTTCTCCCACGCTTCCTCGCCCGGCTCCCACACCATCCCGGCCTCGGGTGCGTCCAGCAGGGTCTTGCGCCGCTCCTCAAGCTCACCCGTCCGCAGGGATTTCCGCTGCTGATGGACCCATCGGCCAAGCGGGAAGTCCTTCGTGACCCCCACTTCGACCTCGGCGTCGTAGGGCACGGCGTGCACTCCGGTGATCTCGTTCTCCGCTCGCCAGCGGATCAGGGCCTGGTAGCCCTCCAGCCACACCAGCGATTCCGGCCGGTAGACCCGGGTCCGCAGGAACGCCGCGATGGTCGCCGCGTCGCGTGGGCTGGAGAAGCGGAGGAGGGCGTCTTCGGCGGCGGCCTGGGTGTCGTCGTCCTCCTGGTCCTGGCCGTCGCCCGTGCCGCCGGCCCCGACGATCTGCCCGTCCTCGTCACGCCGAACGTGGACCTTACGCTTGCCGCTCGTGAGCGCACGGGAAGCGAGCTGCTCAACAAGTCGATCATCATGCGAGCGGAGGCCTTGGAGGACGGCTACCAGGGGGCGGAAGCTGGCGCTGGCGACCATGTCGGTGGGGTCCTCGTTCGGCTCCAGGAACACCGGCACGATGATTCTGGCGACCTTGGTGGAGCTGTCCTTGTTGAGCCGCAGCGCCCGGCCGATGTTCTGCACGATTTCCACCTGCGAGCCGCGGGTGTCCGCGAAGCAGATCGAGTCGACGCCCCGCTCGCCGGTGATGTCGACGCCCTCCCCGAGCACGCGAACCGAGGCGAGGAAGGCGCGGTGCACCCGGCGCCCGGCCGCGTCGATGCCGTTGGCGAACTGCCGCAGGACCTCGCGCCGCTCGGCTACGAGGTGGTCGCCGCACAGCCACGCCGACCACACCCGGTCCGGCGGGACGTGACGGCCGGCCTCCAGCTCGTAGAACTCCGCGTCGATGGAGGACTTCGGCAGCTTGTCGGCGGCGGCCAGATCGGCGTCGGAGGCGTCGTTCAGGTACAGCTCGGCAGCGGTCTCGGGCAACTTGTCCGCGAACGCACGGGCCTCTTCGACCTTCTGGTGGAACGTCATGACCGTGCGCAGGTTGTACGCTGCGGCGTGCTCCAGGAGCGCGGTCTGCAGGAGCGCCAGGCGCCGGCCGCGCCGGGCTTCCTCGGACTCCCCGAGGACGGGCGAGGGGTCGCGGATCTCCAGGACGTCGATTTCGAACCCGGCGAGGATCTCCCGCTCGATGGCCTCGCTCAGCCCGAGCTCCGCGAGCCACGCGCCGTACGTGCCCTCCGAATCGTCGGCCATGCTCGCGATCTCCGCCTCCTGGCCGCCGGCGCCCCGCTGCGGGCTGGCCGCGGCGAGGATGCGCGGGGTCGCGGTGAGGTAGAGCCGGAAGTCCGCCGGGATCCGCTGGTTGTCGTGGATCGCAGCCCACGGACGGCCAAGATCACCAGCGGTTCCGTGCGCCTCATCCACGATCGCGAGGTCGAACCGGTCCATCTGCTGCCCGTAGAGCCGCTCCCCGCCCGCCAGAGCGGCCTCCAGCGGTCCGCGAACCTTCCGCTGGCCCACGGGAGCGTTGATGTCCTCGCGGTCCACGAGAGAGGCGTACGTGGCGAACACGACGACCGGCCCGTGCCCGGCCCACAGGGCGAGCTGGATCGGGTTCGTGGTGGTCCGCACCCCCAGCTCGTTCAGCACCGCGTCGTTCTCCAGCGAGCACACTGCGACCATCGGCGCCCGGTGGCCCACCGCCCGCCACGCCTGGGCGGTCTGCGCGAGCAGATCCAGGGTCGGCACCGTGACGAGGATCCGGCCGTCCGCGAAGCTCTCCAGCGCGCACGCGGCGGCTGTGATCGTCTTGCCCGATCCGGTCGCTGACACGAGTGTGCCACGGGCACCCTGCGGGGGCACGGATGACCTTGCAGGGAATCCCACCCACTTCCTAAACGCGGAGCGCTGATCTACCTGGTGTTCCTTGAGCCGGATCGCTGACATTCTGTTCCTCCCCGAGCGCTGAATTCGTGTGGTGTTTCAGAGGGCCGCGTGCGGAATGCAGGCCGCGCCCGAGTCGTTCCAGATCGACGCATCCGTCGTGTGCCGGCCGCCGGGCTTTCCGGCCTTGAAGGGCAGCTTGTTGTCCGGGTCGTAGCGACCGGCATCGAACGTGCAGACGACGTAGTCTCCGTCGCTGTCGACCGTCCGCGCCGTGCACAGACCGCCGGCCTCACCCAGCGCCTCCAGGACCTGGCGGCGCACCGTGGTATGCGGGTACGTGGCCGGCAGCACGGCTTCCCGGACGTACCTCTCCAGCCGCACCAGGTCGGCCCGCTCACGCCGCCTCACGTCCGCGATGTGTACGGCCAGTTCAGAGGCCCCTGCCGACCGGCCGCCGCGCCGGGACCACTCCCGGTCCGCGATGCCCACCAGGGCCGCGCCCACGGTCCTCACCCCGTCGTCCCAGCCGTCCTCGAACACCGGGCCGCGCGAACGCGGCGCCATGCCGTCCAGCTCCACCACCTGGCACTGCGCCCCGGCCTCCAGCGCGACCACCAGTCGTCCGCCTCGCTCACGGGCATTCCCTGCGCCTTCAGGAGCGCGAACTCCGGATCCGGGCGTTGTCGCCCGCCGTCTGATACTGGCTCACCCGGCGCACAGAATCAACACTCAGCGCGAGATCGGGTCCAGTCATCTGCGGTAGTTCCTCTCGGAATTCCTGTGCCCTCAGATGATTCATGGGTATCCGCTATTTCCACCAATTTTACATGCTGCATCAAACTGAGCACGCGATACGCTGTGCTGACACGAACGAGCGACCGCAGTTCTCGCCGCCGTCCGGCCCCCGACCGTTCGGTGCCAGCCTGCGATCATCCGCCAGTCGACGCCCCGTCGGACGGAAGGGGCCGCCGCTCGCCGCCGAAGGCTACTGTCCATGAGCCGACGTACTCATGCACCAGCCTGCTCGCAGGGCAGAGTGACCCTTGTCGTGACAGCTGTTCAGGGAGGGTATGCGTGATGCGTGCAAGAAATCTGTCGATACGGGCGCTGCTGGCGGCCAGCGTGATGGTCGCGGCCGGTGCCGGGCCGGCAACGGCGGCTGGTCTTCTTCCTCATCCGGGCCCAGAGGGCCTGGTGTGGGTGGAGGAGGAGACTGGTGACGGGGGTGTGGCTTCGGGTGGGGCGTGGGACGGCCTGCCCACAGTGTTGACGGTGGCGTGCGAGGGAGGGGGTGCCGTGGACGTGACGATGGAGTCACAGGGGTACCAGGTCGCCGACTTCACCGTGGGCTGTCCCGCCGGCACCCCGGGCACAGGTTCGGCGGTCATGGACGCGGGAGTGGTGCGGTCCGGCTCGTTCACTATCAGCGTCGACGCCTCCGACGACAGCATCCGCTGGGCTTTGACGGTAACCCGGCCCGAGTAGCCCCGGCTTATTGCCAGCCGGGCCCGCGCCAGCGGGCCTCAAGGCCCTGGAGGCGCAGCCGGAAAGGCCGTTGGGCGGGGGAGCGCAGCGGACCCGCCCAACCCCGGACTGGAGCGCAGCGGAAGGCCGTTCAAGCCGTGCACAGCACGGTCCGGTCAGGGAGCGCAGCGAACGGACCGTCACCTCCAAAGCGCAGCACCGGAGGTGAGTGACCCGCGCAGCGGGTCACCAGCGCTCCCGCGGAGCGGGACGCAACCACCGCGCGCAGCGCGGTGGTTCGCTTGCACATCGCGCAGCGATGTGGTACCC
>NZ_JBHXRD010000041.1:0-24635 GCF_042717325.1 Streptomyces sp. NPDC058637
GTCTGTCCCTGCTGGTCCAGCAGGGACAGACAGACGCGCCTCGCGCCCCGGTTTCTTCCGTCTCGGTCAGTGTTGCTCCCGCTGCTCGTCATGTTCCTCGAAGGCCCGTCGCGCTGCCCCGCCTTGATCCTCGATCAACCCCGCGCCGTCCGGCAGGCCCAGAACACTGCCGCAGTGATTGCACAGTTTTCCGTCTTCTGCGGGTGTGCCGCACGCCTTGCAGAATCGATTGCCCTGCCGGCCTTCCGTCTTCTGGTTCATGGTGCCTCCGATACGTTGGTGAACAGTGGTCGTTTCCGCGTACCCGTGGCGTGAGTGTTGAGTCATACCTCCTCTGCTTCATTTTTTACTTCGGATAGACTATGGAATAACGCGCCCACTGGGTTCGGGAGCGAGAGGCATCTCGGATCGGTGACCTGTAGAGGATGTGGGATCCGGTGTCTGGGCGGCTTCGCTGTAGTCATGGAGGCAGCGTCTACGTGCATGTTTGTGCTCCCGCATCGGGTGCGGGTTCTCTCGCGGTCGTAGGAGAAGGCGGGTCGGAATGGCAGTCAGGGAACTACGAGCCCACCAGCGAGAAGCGGTGGATGCCGTGCTTCGTGCTCTCGCATTTCCTGCACGGCCGCTTGTGCCCGAGCGAGGGCTCCGGACCCAGGTGATCATGGCGACCGGGTCCGGGAAGAGCCTCGTGGCAGTGCGCAGCGCCGAGGAGCTCCACGCCGGCCGGGTACTGGTGCTCGTGCCCTCGCTGGACCTGCTGGCGCAGACGGAGGCCGCGTGGCGCGAGGGGGGCCGCCGGGGGCCGATGATCGGGGTGTCCTCGCTGCGGGGTGAGGAGGTGTCCTTCCCCAACACCACGGACGTGGACGAGCTCGTGGAGTGGACCCGTGGCCTGGACAAGGTGACCGTGTACGCCACGTACGCCAGCCTCGGTCTGGGCACGCTGGAGCGAGCACACGCCGCAGGCTTGGCGGCTTGGGACCTGATCGTCGTGGACGAGGCCCACCGCGTTTCGGGTCGGATCGGCAAGCCGTGGGCGGTCGTCCACGACAACCAGAAGATCCCCTCCCTGCGCCGCCTGTACATGACGGCCACGCCCCGACTGTGGCAGCTCGGGGACGAGGACGAGGCCGGCGCACCTGGTGAGCTGGTCGCGAGCATGGAAGACGACCCCGAGGGCCCCTTCGGCAGCAGGGCGTTCATCCTGCCCCTCTCGGAGGCCATCGATCGGGGAATCTGTGCCCCCTACCAGGTGGTGTGCGTGGACATCACTGACACCCAGCTCCAGGCCGCACAGCTCCTGGGCACCGAAGGCGGCACGGACGAGGTCCGCGGGGCCCGGCTCGCGGCCCTGCAGACCGCTCTGGTGAAGGCGTCAGCCGAGGAAGGCTTCCGGCGCACGCTGGTCTTCCACCATCTGGTGAAAGAGGCCGAAGCCTTTGCCGCCGGTCTGCCGGATGTCGCCAAGCAGCTGCACGAGTCGGATCCGGAGCTGTACCCCAAGACGATCTGGGCGAACTGGCTCTGCGGGGAGCACAAGCCGCTCCACCGGCGCCGTGTCCTGGACGAGTTCTCTATGGGAATCGATACTGACGGCACGGTCGTGGAGAAAACGTTCCTCGGGTCCGTTCGCGTCCTCGGCGAAGGCATCGATACATCCCACTGCGACTCCGTGTACTTCGCCGACGTACGCGGCTCCATGCCCGACCTCGTCCAAGCCGTCGGCCGGGCGCTACGCATGCAACCCGGCGAGGGAAAAATGGCCTCGCTCGTGGTGCCGGTGCTGCTCGGCCCCGGCGAGACAGCCGACAGCATGCTCACCAGCCGAGCGTACGGCAGCCTCGCGAAGCTGCTTGAAGCGCTCAGAGCTCACGACACCCGCATCGTGGAACAGCTCGCCGAGCAACAGGCACAGAGCCGGTCTAGGGGCGTTCAAAGCCGCAGCAGAGACGAAGGCGAGGGAGCCGAGAGCGACCGAAGCGACCGACTCTCGGTTCCAGCCCGGCAGCTGCTGAAGTTCTCCACACCCCGCGACCCGGCCGCCCTCGCCGCGTTCATCAACCTGCGGGTCCTCAACCCCGAGCACGAGCACTGGCGGCGCGGCGTGGAAGCCGCCGTGATCTACGCGCGGGAGCACGGGGACCTGCGAGTGCCTTTCACCTACCGCGTGCCCGCCGTCGACGACCAGGAGGCGGAAGGCACCGGGTGGCCGGCCTCGCTCGCCAATTTCCCTCTCGGGCAGTGGACCGCCGACGCCCGCCGCTTCTACGCCCGCGGCGACATGGACAAGGACCGCGTCACCCAGTTGGAGAAGCTCGGCATGATCTGGTCCCACTTCGACGTCGCGTGGCAGGAGGGCCTGACCGCCGCACGCGGGTGGGCCGCCGAACACGGACACCTCCTGGCCCCGCTCGACGCCACCTTCCAGGGCGCGAAGGTGGGCATCTTCCTGAAGAACGCAAGGGCCGCCGCCCGGAAAACGCGGGAGAACGAGCAGCGGCGTGCCGAAGGGCTGCCGGTGGAGTCGTCGACCGGGGCGCTGTCGAACGAGCGGCGCGAACAGCTGGAGGAGATCGACGCGTCCTGGTGCCCGAGCTGGCCGGTGACCTGGCAGCGCTGCTTCCACCTAGTCCGCATGCACCTGGATGCAGGCGAGGCGCTGCCCACCGAGGTGAGCGACGTCGTGCGCCAGGGCGAGGATCTCGGACGGTGGGTGCAGTCGGTCCGGCTCGGCTGGGACCAGCTCACGACCGTGCAGCAGTGGATGTGCGAGCAAGTTCTCGGCATCGAGCCCGCCAGCGAGGACGATAAGCCGCCACCACACCGTACGCAGGCCGACAAGTGGCGGCTGAACTACCAGGCCGCCCGGCAGTTCTACGAGCGCGAGCGGCACCTGCGGGTACCTCGGAAGCACATCGAGCGCCTTACCGTCAACGGCAGCGAGGGCCAGGAGGAACGGAAGCTCCGGCTCGGTGCGTGGGTCGGGAATCAGCGCTCCCGGGTGGCGACGCTGACGCCGGAGCGGGTGGAGCTGCTGTCCGCTATCGGGATGCGGTGGGCGTAGGGCGGCGTCAGTGGCCGCGATTCCGGTAGTGACTGCGTAACCACGGCGTGGCGGGAGCCAATCACGTCATGGATGAGAGCGGAGCCGTACCACAGGGTGCTGATCATGATGCAGTGCAGGATTTCTTCGGCGAACCCTCACTCGACGGCGCGTAGCAGCAAGGAATCCCGGTGCCCCTCATGCAGCCACCAGTGGCGCTGGCCAGCTGTGAGCGGTCACTGCGAGACCTGTTCACCATCGCCCTGCGAGCCAAGTTCGGCCCGGACTGGATCAGTCACGTCTTCGATGCTGACGACGTGACCAGGCTCCGCAACAAACAGACGGTCGAACAGAAGCGCCGCACCCGGCGTGGCGTGGTCGCAGTCCCTGCCAACCTGATTGAGTACGCCGAGTTCACCCAGCTGGCTCGGCTGATCAACACCCACTGGGAAGCGCTTGACGGGGCCCTGGGCGCCAAGAAGGAGATCACCGTTCTCCTGGATCGGTTTGAGGCCCTGCGCAACACCGTAGCCCACAGCCGTGAGCTGCTCCCCTTCGAGGAGGAGCTATTGAGCGCGATCGCAGGGGAGATTAGGAACCGAGTGACCATACACATCAGCGGTCAGGACCCCGCCGGCGAATATTTCCCGCGTATCGAGCTTGTGCGGGACAGCTTCGGCAACAGCGCCGAGACCGCCGAAGAGATCCAGCCCCAGATGTTCAGCTTGCGCACCAAGACGACGCTGCGGCCCGGAGACGTCGTAACGTTCACCTGCCGGGTTGCCGACCCACAAAACCGCGGTCTGCACTGGGCCTTTCAGACCCCGGATGGTGTGCGCCACACCGCCGACGACGGTGCAACCGATGGTGAAGCCGTCGAGTGGACCTGGGAACCCGGTTCCACATCCACGCGCAGGCGACGTTCGGCGTCTTTCTCACCAGCGATGGCGACTACCACCGCTACGGCGCCACCAACTACGACGCTCTCGCGGCGTTCGTCTACGAGGTCTTGCCTCCCCTATCGTGATCTCGCCCCCGCCGGTGACGGCAACGGAACATAGCGGTCAACTGGTCCTGTTGGGCTGGCCTTCACACCGCAGTCCAAATCAGCCCGGATACCGGGCCCGTTACGGTCACGCATGGTGGGACGCGGTGTACGTCCAAGCTCCTATCGGGATGCGGTGGTCGTGATGGGCGTCGCCGTCACCGCGGCCGTGGCGCTCGCGGCCGGCTATCTGATCAGGCGGCTGCGTCCGTGGCAGCGGGCGGGCGATTGGGCGGCCGATCAGGTCCGCTTCACCGGGGCGTAGGTCCGGGGCGGTGCCGGGCGGCAGGCCCTCGTCGTCCTGGCCCACATCGTCACCGCGCCGCGTACCAGCTGGCGGATCCTGCGCGCTCCGGCTCCCGAGGCGCAGGCGCCCATGCCAAGGCGCCCATGCCCGTACGCGATCCGGACTGGGTCGCCAACCGTTCCCGGGGAGAGCACGAGTGGACGGTAGGTCTCCGACTCCCTTACTGGCGTTCGACTCACTAGAGGACTTCGACAGCGCAAGGCCCGGACCAGGCGTCCGGGCCTTCGTCGTGCCCCGGAATCTCTTCTCCGGTCGCTGCTGTCCGGGTCCCGGCTTCCGGCCCTACGGGGTGAAGGAGGAGCCGTGCCCGCCAGGACGAGACGCAAGCACCTGAGTCCTGGCACTGTCCCGCCCGCCATGTCGAACTCACGCCGGAGGCAGTACTGATGACCACCCGCCAGGCACCCGGGGCAACACCCGCGCCGATCGCCGCTACGCTGAACACGCCACCCTGGGCCAGGGCCGAAGCCCCACAGGGACGCGCTCACGCAGAGAGCCGCAGCAGGACCGCCGACCGCGCGGCTCACACCCCCGCGGACGACACCACACAGGTGTCCGCCGTCCTCTGATCCCTCTGCTCAAGGGAGCAGCATCATGATCCGGGACAACGATCCCGCGCGCGTCCAGCCGCCCACCCTCGCGCCCATCCCACAGCAGCCCGCTGCCGGTGCCGGCCTGCCCGCCGCGATAGCCCAAGGTGCCGCCCGGTCCATCACGGCCCGGCTGCTGGGCCGCAGTGCCGATGCGCCCAACCGTCGTCCTGCCGTCGGCCCCAGGGGCGCTTCGCGGCCACGTTCGTGCGGACCGGATTCGCGCAGGTCGAGCCCTCAGCTGCCGGTGGCCACCTGCGTCCTCAGGCCGTCGAGCAGCAGGTCGAGGCCGGTGAGGAACTGGTCGCGGTCTTCGTGGTGACCGAGGTCGGCGGCGATCCGGGTCACGAACGGGAAGGTCTTTGGGTCGAGGGCCGTGCTCCATTCGTCGAGCTCGCCGCGACCGGAGTTGTCGCCAACGCTGCCTCGCTGGCCGTCGCCACCGGCCGCTTCGTCCCAATCGCCACCCGCTGCACCCCGCCCCTCGGGCGGGCTAACTGGGGCCAAGGATGGCGGCGCCCCTCGAGAACCGCCTTGAGAGCAGCGCCGCCGGCCTCGATCGCCTTGCGTCGGGCTTTCGTCGTGCGCCAGGCCCGCGTTCTGCACGTCGCGGAGCAGTACCGACGGCTCTTCCTGGACCCGTCGGGAAGAGGCTTCCCGCACTGACCACAGCGCGGTGTCTTCCTGCTCACCAAGTTTCCAGAGTGCCCCTAGGTCGGGGGTGAATCGGCCGAGACAGTCAGGAAGTGTCGCCGGTCTAATCGAAGCGGCCCGGGGCGCGGGTCGTGCATCGCCCTGCCGCCGACGCCGAACTGCCCCAGCTCGGTCATCAGCGCCATGTCGGCCTGGATCTCGTCCGCTGTCCAGCCGGTGATGTCAAACAGCAGGCCGTCCAGTGGCCCGCCGTTCGATGTAGTCCCGATCCAGGGGCGTGCTGGCCTCCGGACTTGCGGACGCTGCAAGGGTGACTTGCCTCGCGCGCCTACTCACCCGCTTTTCTCATCCACTGCGCGAACCGGTGGTCTTTAGCCTTGGCGCATGCCCGAGCCCGTATTCAACGCCGACGACTACGTCAACCCCGATGCTCCAAAAGACAAACTCCGTGTGAAGCCAGACCATCCTCGTGTCCGTGACCATTCCTACGACTGTGCACGCAGCACCCAGGAGCTGGACCTCTGGAAAGGGTCTCTCATCTCCACCGTGATGGAACCCTGGGCTGACTACCCCGACCTGGCGGAGATCCCCGAGAACGCCGTACCAGGCCCGGAGCTCACGCTGTTTATTAAACAGCGAGAGCGCGGCCCTGGTTACGTCGCCGATTTCCTCTACAAGGCAGCCGACCTGCCGGTCACCGTGCACGGCATCCTGGCGAACCAAGGGTCCGGCCTCGGGGTGATCGAACTCGAGCTCTGGCAACCGGATTGGGGCTACTGGGACGACTGGGGAGACTTCGTCGGTCCCCCAGAAGAGGACGCGGTGGTGGCAGTGCCAGCGCCGATCACCAGTGATGTGTTGCGTCGTATCCCGCTGGGTCAGATCGTCGCCCGGGCCCAGGCCGAACTGGCCGACCAGTCGTGGAAAGAAGAAGGCGTCATCGTCCTGGGCCGATCGCGGGAGGCAGGATCAGACCTCGCACCAGCGCACCGGCAAGCTTTGGAGAACGCGAACGCGCTCGCACAGTCGGCGCAGCGAGGGCGGCCTCCGCTCGACGGTAAACTCCTGCACGCCGTGGCCCACGCCTATCTGCGTGAAGCCATCAACGGCCCTGGTCTCCACCGGCGCCTGGCTGGCCTGTTCAACCGCCCGGAACCGACCATCAAGGACTGGATCAAAGCAGCCCGGGACCGCGGCTACCTCTCCCCTGCCGCCCCAGGCCGCCGGGCCGCCGGCCCTGGCCCACTCCTCACTCACCCCGAGGACAGCTCACATACACCGCCAGCCGGGCCTCCGCACCCGGGCGCTCAGCCATGACTGCTCCTCAATTCGATCGTCGCCTTCACTCGCCTGGTGTCGTGACTGGATCCTCTTGGCTCACTCACGAGTACGGCCGCCTCCACGAACCAGTTCAGTTCGTATGACATGCACCTCCCGGTCCACATGTGACCGGCGTCCTCCAGCGCCCGAATTTCGACGTACCACTCCCCCCGGTCCACTCGGCGGCGGTCACTTCGACCTGGCACCGCTCGGTAGGACTGAGAGGCTCCCAGCACCACACGGAGTTCTTCCGGATGACCAAGGGAAATGCAGGTTCGTTGGGCATGTCCTTCTCCAGGGGTCGGTACTGCAATGAAGCTGGGCAAAGGTGCACAGGTGTAGCCGGTCCGCCCGCTGGCACCGACACAGCCGAACTGGTCAGCCTCCGCCACGGTCTTAGCTGGAGGAAGTCCTGCTGGATGACCTCCCGTTCGGGCGAGGGCCGCGCATCCGCCTCAGCTGGCGAGTAGCCGGGAGCGAGCGGCGGGGCCGGGCAGGGGGATCCTGTCCGGCCCCGCTGTCGTCGGTCAGCCGAAGTCGAGCGTTTCCTGTGCGAAGTCGGCCGGGCCCGGAGTGGGCGGGGGCGCCGGTGGGCCGTTCGGGCGGGCGGCCTTCCAGCGTTCGACCAGCTCGTCCTTCCAGCCCTTGGGCGGGGGCCACGGAACGCCCCAGGCGGCGAGCTGGCCCCGCTTCCAGCCGCCGGCGGGCGTGCGGGCGGCCTCGACCTCTTCCGGTGAGGGGAGATACATCATGGATGGTGAGCGCTCCGTTTTCATAAGTTGTCCCGCAATGTGGTGGCGGAAAACCGACAGGTCAGATGCCTTGCTCAGAGGGAGCCATCCCTCGGGCATGGGAGAGGTCGCAAGCGAGGGAGGTTGAGCGCCGACGGGTGCGTAATACATCTCGGCACGCTCTTCCCACACGGTCGACTTCAAGGCGACCTGCTCGTCGAACACTTCCTGTCGAAGTTTCAGCATCCCGGCCTCGTTCAGTGCCCGGACAAAGTTCAGGAGTTCGATCGTGCTGACCATCGCCCAGGCCACCAGGGGTACAGCAGCGCGAAACCGGTCGCGCAGTCCGAACGTGTCGCCTTCCTTTCGTCGCTCTGGATCGTGATGCACCACGTCTCCGTAGATCCAGGCCATAGCCAGCCCATGCGCATCGAGGTCACGCTCTTCCCCCGTGGACGTGTCAGCGACCATGACCCAATAGCCAGATTCGTCGCGCGTGGAGGGGCTTACCCGTGTCCGCCACTCAGCACGTGCGGCCCGTATCCACGCCGCATCTTGGGGCGCTGCTCGACAGGTGTAGCCCAGAGCCGAGAGCGCCTTCATGTGAAAACAGTCCTCCTGCTCCAACAGAATTGGCCTGATACGCGCTGCCGCAGACTCGACCACTTCCTCGGGCGGAAGCTCGTACGAGATCCGGACCTCGCCTCGGTCAACACGGACGTTGATGCTCATGCGGGTCAGCTCGACAAGAGCGTCCCAATCGGCGGCCAGCGAGTGCTCCTCCACCCTGCGGGCCCTCAACACGAAAGCCTCCAGCAAACGCTGGTGCCTCTCGTCGAGAGTCTCCGTCTGCCCGCGGCTCACGCTTCCCCCCTCGCATCATCGCTTCCAGCATGACGTGCCTTCTCCGTCGTATCCATCCAATTCGCCGGGCTGGCCCCGTGCCGGAAGGAGAAGCGCGGCTGTCTGGGAGGCTTGTCCGGCTCAGCGGCAGGCGCGAGAGCCAGCCGGCAGCCTTCTGCTCGGGCACGCCACGCCGAATCCTGCTCCGGGTCCTGGCGCGTCGCGCCCGGCCACGTCTGCTCCCAGTCGATCTCGTGCCGCTGGTCGCAGTCCTCGCACAGCGTCGTTAGGGGTTCCTGGGTCGTACCCCCGCCCACGAACTTGTCATTCATCACGAACACGGTTGCGGCGACATCAACGGCCGCCAGGGCGATGTCCACCACGGCGGGTGGCCCATGTCCGGATCGCTGCGGCTGCGGCGCGGGCGTACTCGGGGCCGGACAGAATCACTCCCTGTCCGGCCCCGGCGCTTGTTTCCTCAGTCAGCCAAGGTGGCCAACGGCCGGTGCTTCATCGCCTACGAGTCGTCCTCTTCGTCTTGCCTCAGGTGGTTCATGGCGAAAGGGATCTCTTCGGGATGAGTGGTTGTCCGGGCCAGCACCCAGGCCGTGCGGGCGTCCATGCCTGGCCCGTACGCCGCTGCCAGACGCCGGGCGCGGCACGTGGTCAGTGGTGCCAGCAGCCACCGGATCAGCGGAAATTTGATGCGTGTTGTGGAGGCGTCACGATGAGGGCTCACCTGTGCCTCCGGCAGTGCTGGTGTCCGGAAGAGGGCCGACAGCTTCCTTGAGTGGGCAGTGGGGTTCGGAGCACTGGGTGTGGTTGCAGGCCCGGAGGTTAGCCAGGGCGAAGCGCGCTTCGATCAGTGCCTTGTCGTCTTGGTCCGGGCTTCCGTACAGAAAGCGGGACATGGCATCGAGCGGGGTGTGGGCGTTGCGAACGTCGGTGAGGATGCCGAACGTCGTGGTGCGGTTCAGCCGGCCCTCGTGGGCAGCTCGGGCCCAGCCGAGGAGGATCTGGTGGGCGTGGTCGCGCACGTCTGGCTGTCGCAGGGTCTGCATCCAGCCGTTGATCAAGAAGTCCCGGACGGACGGGGCCGCTTGGGCCGCGCTCATGAGGGTGTCCAGGACGCGGTGTGTGGGGTCGGTGAGCGCTAGGAAAGCCCGGGGCCCGGCGAGATGAGTCGGGTATCTCTCGAACCAGGTCTCAACCGTTTCGATGACTCGTTGCAACCCGTCGGTACTCGCGGCCGCGTGGGTGCTCAGGGCGCTGGCGGCGATGCGGGCTGCTTCGTCGTCGAGGGCCAGGATGTGGCGTAGCCGGACGAACGCCATGTGCGGCCATCGCATGCCGTAGCGGCCGCTGCAGGCCTGAGCGACGACCATGCGGCGATGCGAGTGGCCCTTTGTCGCCCAGTCCAGCAGTTGTTTGTGAGCGGCTCGTGCGAGTTCTTCGGTCTCCGCGGCTCGGGTGATGAGTGCGGTGACGATGTGAAGGCGTTGTTCGTCAGGGGAGGTGTTGGTCCAGGTGTCGAGGATGGTGAAGAAGGGGGATTCCACCGCTGTGATGGACAGTTCCAGCAGTCGGGATCCGATCTGCTCGGCCCAGTCTTTGGCGATGCCATCAGGGGCCGTGATACGGGCGAGCCACTCCCTGGTTTCCTTTCGTTCGTCGGCCCAGTGGTGCCAGTCCGTACGGATGGCGGAGAGGGCGAGGCCTGGGCGGCTGTGAAAGGCAGCAGTGTCGTCGGCCGTGTCGACACCGACGTCAGCCAGTCGGCGCCGGGGGCTGCGGCCTTCCCGGTAGCGGCGTGCGAGCGCTTCGTCGCGGGAGCCGAACGCGGTGGCTGCCTTGATGCACAGTTCGAGGGGGGCGCCTTCGAGGTAGGCGGCGGCAAGCAGCATCATCCGGTCTTGGCCGCGGGTGCCCGTGCCGGCGAGCGTCTCCTCCAGGAAGTTGGTCCACAGCAGGACCTCCTCCCGAATGCGCCGCAGCTCCCTGACCCCCTGCTGGTACTCCGGCGAATCGGGTGGGCTTTCTCTGTGTTCGGCAGGACGGGCGAGTCGACCGGGGTCGATGTTGCGCAGGCGTCCGGCAATCGCGGTAGCGTCACCGGGGCTGACGGTGCGCGTGATGAGGTCAGACAGAATGCCAACGGTCCGGTCAGGGGCGGCTTGGCGTAGCAGGCCGCGTGTCGCAGCACGCTGGGCATCTGTCTGCAGCCACCCCGCCTGTGCGTGGCTGCCGGCATGAGCGAGGTGATTGCGTGCGACCTGGACTGCGTCAGGGCGTACCGCGCCGATCTCGAAGCGGTTGTCCCCGCGCCAGTCCCGCTGGCGGCCGGTAATGGCAAGGCCGCTGCCAACAGCGTGCAGTTCTTCCGCCCAGGCCATGAGGGCACGGGCGGCGTTCTCGGACATCAGGCGCGAGGACCCATCGATCAGGTAGCCGTGCCCGGCGATCGGCTCGGGCAGGACTTCCCTTTCCGGGACTTCGTCGTCTTCCCAGTCGGCTGCAAGGTCGTAGAGCTGGGGAGCCCCTGCGGGGGCGGAAAGATGGGTGTGCAGGGCCCGGACTGCTGAGATACGCCGGCCCGTGCCGCGTTCCCCCACGATGACGGCGAGGCCATGTGCAGCAAGGAGATTTGCGGCCTGCTGCGGGGTCGGCGTGTGTGCCCAGAGCGGTTCCAGGGCTGCTTCCCGGTCACCGCGTGCAATGGCGATGACCGGTAGTTTTGGTCGGCCCGTGATGTTGATGTTGCCGGTGTTGGAACCGCCGACCTGGACGGTCGGGCCAAGGTTGCCGACAGCGGATTGCCCAAATAGCGGCGGGCTGGTGCGGGGCTGAGGCAAACCCTGCCCGTCTGGCGTGGTCACCTTCGCTCCGTGTTCAAGCTGCCGGAGTTGTCCCTGCCGATCTGGATGACGGAGCCGGTGTTGTTCTCCGCGCTCTGGTTCACCCCGCCCTGCTGTTCCTCCGGGTTGCGCCGCGCCATCGCCGCCAGGTCGTCGGCTGCTTCGGGGAAGTCCTCCACCAGGGTCAGCAGCCGCCGGTTCCACCTCTCCCGCAGGGCCGCTTGATCCAGCGTGGCCGCCTGCACCTGGTCAGCGTCGAGCCGGGCGAGCTGGCGTTCTTCCTCCTCCTGGCCACCGCGCCGGAAAAGTCGCGCTGCCAGAGAGCGCATCGACGCCCAGCTCTCCTTGGTCATCTCCGCGACCAGTGCAGCTGCGGCCGCCCCCGCCATTCCCACCAGCTGTGCCTGTTCCAACACGGCCCTCGCCCCCATCCAAGATCCATCGAGTGACTAAACGATCACTCATTGCAATCAGGAACGGTGCCAGAGAAGCCGGCAAGGAGAGACAGAGTTGGCGAGAATGACTGAAATCAGACGTTCGGCAGCATCACGTTACTGAAGATCACAATCCACCTGGTTAACAGTCGAATGGGGCCGAACAGGGTAGATCCTGGCCGACCCGACCCTCGTTCCGTCAGCCGAGGTCAGACGTCTCCGTGCGAAGTCGGCCGAGGCCGGGCTGGACAGGGACGGCGGTGGTACGCCGTCCTGGCGCGCGACTTCCCAGCGCTTGATCAGCTCACCCTTCCAGCCCGTGTGCGGTGGCCACGGAACACCCCACTCAGCGAGCTGGTCGCGCTTCCAGCCACCGGCGGGCGTGCGGGCGGCTTCGATCTCTTCAGGTGACGGCAGTACAGGCATGTGGGATCAATGAACGGCTGGGCCGCGATGTCACCCGTCGGCGATCGGAGCGGGTCATCGGACCAGTCCCAGTCGCCAACCGCCCCGGGGAAGCACGAGTAGACGGAAGGTAACCGACTCCCTTACTGGCATCCGACCCGATAGAGGACTTCGACAGCGCAAGGCCCGGACCAGGTGCCCGGGCCTTCGTCGTGCCCGGGATATTTTCTCCCGATCGCTGCTGTTCGAGCCCCGGCTTCCGGCCCTACGGGGTGAAGGGGGAGCCGTGCCCGCCAGGACGAGACGCAAGCACCTGAGTCCTGTCACTGTCCCGCTCGCCATGTCGAACTCACGTCGGAGGCAGTACCGATGACTACCCGCCAGACAACCGGGGCAACAGCCGCGCCGATCGCCGCTACGCTGAACACACCCACCCTGGGCCGGGCCGAAGCCCCACAGGGACGCTCTCCAGAGAGCCGCAGCAGGAACGCCGACCGCGAGGCGCGCGCCACCTCCACGCGGACGACACCACCACAGGTGTCCGCCGCCTCTGTTCCTCCGCCTCGTAGGAGACTCCCGATGTCTCGGGACCCGCACCCGCACTCCCCCATACCCATCCGACCCGAACCGCTCGGCCTGGCCAGCGCAGGGATGCTGTCGGAGACCCCACTGCTGTCGGTGCACGCCGCCGTGGTGTTCCTGGCGGCTGTCATCATCGGCCTCGTCATGGGCGGCCTCATGTTCCTCCACGACAAGTCCGTGCCCGCGGCCGTCGCGGCGGGCTTGGTGGCCGCTGGGGGCAGCGTTCCCGTGCTGCACAAGCTGATCGGCTGACCGGCGGTGGGGCTGCTGCACATGCTGCGCCCGGCCCCACCGCCTCCGTCAAGCGGCGTGGAACTGGTGGGCGGGGCCGCCGCGCCACTCCACCCACTGCGGGTCGTCCAGGATGGCCTCGGGTTCGGCGACGCCAGCGCCATCGAGGAACACGACCAGGTCGTGGTCGCTGTAGGCGGTGCCGAGAATCTCGACCCGGCCGCTACTCGTAGACGTGCGCGAATATGTGGCTCACGAGCGCTTCCCTCTGCTTGGAGCATACGCACGAACGAGGGTGACACGGCCGCCCCGGATAGCGGCAACACTGCCGTTTCTGTCCGACGGCGACGAGGGATGTTCGAGCTACGGGAGTATAGGGACAGCTGTCGTGACCACCGTCTAGGCTCCCCCCATATCCGTAATACATGGGGGTGGCGGATGGATCCTGTGGTCCTCGGTGGCAGGCTGGCTTCCAGTCTAGTCGGCTCACTGATCAGAAAACTCTTCGTGGCGGACGGGCCTGGTGCTGGCCTGGTTGACAAGCCCGTGCGAATGAAGGACCTGGTCTCGTTCCGTGGTGAGAAGCGCACGCTAGGTGAGAAGGACGTGCACAAGCTCGCGGAGCATCTGGTCCAGGAAGCGATCAACTCGCCAGGCGAACGTCCCTTCCACACTCAGGAGCGGGGTGCCGTGGCCGATGCACTGGCCCGAAGGTTGCTCGCCCTAGGAGATCTGGACATGAGCGATGTCCAGGCCGTGCGGCTCGGTCATCGGGAAATGGCGCGCAGATTGCGTCACGAGGGGCCCGATCCAGATGGGTTGTCATCCGATGCTCAGTTCTTCCTCGACTCCGCGACAGAGTGGGCCTGCCTGCAGATCCTGGAGTTCTTCACCCGCCGCTCGACTTTCGTGGCTCGTACCTTGGTGGAACAGACTCGGACGCAGGCTGACCTCGTCGCGAAGGTCGATGAGGTGCTCTCCCGTACCCCACGCCCGGGTGCCCGGGACACAGCCTTCGAGCGCGGCTACCTCAACTACATTGCCAAGAAGCACGGCAATCTCACGATCTACGGCATCGATCTCAGCAACTCGCCGGATCGATGGCCGCTGGACGCTGCCTACCTCAGCCTGGATGTAATCGGTCACCGGGAAGAACTCGGCTTCGGGCCAGAGGCGGCTTCCCCTGTCTCCTCTTCTGCCCCCGCCGATCAGACGCTGGCCGACCACGACCGAGTGCTGTTGCGCGGGGTTGCAGGCTCGGGCAAAAGCACGCTGATCCAGTGGTTCGCTGTGTCGGCGGCGACCGAACCCGCGGACCATATGACCTACCTCATCGGCCGGATCCCTTTCGTGCTCCCTCTGCGCACTCTCACCCGGCACGGCGAACGTTTGCCCTCCCCCGCGCGCTTCCTTGCCGCCGTCGGCTGCCCTCTGGCCGGCAGTCAGCCGGAGGGCTGGGAGCACCGCGTCCTGGCCAGTGGGCGCGGACTCGTCTTGGTCGACGGCCTCGATGAGGTGCCAGAGCCCGAACGCGAACGTACACGGACCTGGCTGCGCGATTTGGTGCAGACCTACCCCGGCAACCGGTGGCTCGTCACCTCACGCCCCTCCGCAGTCCGCGAGGACTGGCTCGCCTCCGACGGCTTCGCGGAACTCGGCCTCTCCGCAATGAGCCCATCGGATGTGGCAGCCTTCATCAAACGCTGGCACCGTGCGGCCGCCACGGGCGCACCCGACGAAGATGCCGTCCTGGCCACTTACGAGACCCAGCTGCGCGACGCCGTCCGCACCAAACCGGACCTGGGACGCCTTGCCACAAATCCGTTGATGTGCGGCCTGATCTGCGCCCTGCACCGGGACCGGCGTGGCTACCTCCCACATGGCCGCAAGGAGTTGTACGACTCCGCTCTCTCCCTGCTGTTGGTCCGCCGCGACCGCGAACGCGACATGGCATCCCCCGAGCTGAGCGAGGAGCCTCAGCTGCAGCTCCTCCAGCGACTAGCGCACTGGCTCATTCGTAACGGCCGTACAGAGATGGACCGCAGCCGGGCAGAGAGCATCATCGCGGAGGTACTGCCTGCGATTCCGGCGGCGCAAGTCGTCGGGGACGCAGCTGCCGTGCTGCGCCACTTCCTGATTCGCACCGGTCTGCTGCTCTCCCCGGGCCCGGACACGATCCACTTCGTACACCGTACTTTCCAGGACTACCTGGGGGCGCGGGCGGCTGTGGAAGCCGGCGACTTCGGCCTGCTGGTAGAGCACGCCGCCGACGACCAGTGGGCGGATGTCATCCGTATGGCGGTGGCACAGAGCCGGCCACGTGAGCGGGCCGAGTTACTCAATCTACTGACGGCCTCCCCTGACAAGCGTGTCCACCTGCTGGCCATGGCGTGCCTGGAACACGCCACAGAGCTCGATCCGGCCGTGCGGCGCAGGGTCCAGGAGGCGGCGGCGACGCTACTGCCTCCCCGCGTGGACACTGAGGTCAAGGAACTGGCACAGACCGGTCCGCTGATCCTGGAATTGCTACCAGGCCCGCGGGCACTGTCCGACGGCGAAGCCGAGGCGGTAACGGCGACGGCAGCGCTGGTCGGCACCGACGCGGCGGTGCCAGTGCTGGCGCGATACCGGAACCATTCCGCGCAGGGAGTCCGGATCAATCTGATGCGGGCGTGGAATCTCTTCGATGCAGAGGTGTACGCCGACGAGGTAATGGCCCACGTCGACACCCACGACCTGTTCCTCTTCGCCACCTCGCCCTCACAGGTACGCGCCCTGCCACGCCTCGGCAATCGGACACGAATCGGCGTTACAGGCGACCACGCTCCTGCAGACATACTGAGGGCCTTGCCCGAGCGGGTGGAGTACCTCGGCCTCTACGAAAACACCCTGCTGAGCGACCTGCGGCCGTTCGCCTCTTTACCCTCGGTCCGGAACATGAATCTAGTGAGCTGTCCAGGAGTTGAGGACCTGACGCCTCTGACGGAGACGGGGTTGACCTCGCTATTTATCCGGGACCTTGGCGGGACAGTCGGGCTGGAGCACCTCTCCACACTCCAAAATCTCACCACCTCGACACCCCTGCCAGGCGGGCTGTCCGCCCTCCCGCAAGATGCTCCTCTAACCACCCTGTCACTGGGAGGAAACGCCGTCGCAGAGACCGGACTGCGCGGTCTGAGCGCTTGGCCAGCGCTGGAATTCCTCAACATCCAAAACGATATGGGCGACCTGGACCCCAGCGACTGGGCCGAGATCGCCACACTCCCGCGTCTCAGCACGATAAGCATCGCGGTGGAGCACCTCCCCGGTCTCTTCTCCGCCCCGCACCTGCCCACACTCGAGGCTGTGTACGTGACGAACATTCGAGAAGACACTGACCTCACGCCACTATCCGACACCTGCCCACAGGTCCGCACAGTTCAGCTGCTTTCGGAACAGCACTCCACAGGACTGGAACCGGCCCCTTACCAGGCTCTTTTCCCCAGTGCCGAGGTCACAGTTCACCCCGCCCGCCACCTACTTTTCTGAACAGTCCGGCCCCGCGAAGAGGGCAGCGCTCGAATGCACCAGCCCGAGGATCTGATTCTGGCCGCTGCTGAGCCCAGGCTCTGGACCTCGTTCGTCTTCCGCCGATGGGCGTGGGCCCCCGATCCCGTCCCGGTCCGGGCCCACACGTGTGACGGAACGGGGATCAGCTCGGCTGTTCGCCGGTGTACCAGTAGACGTGCCCACCGGCATTGACGCGCCATACGGTGCCGTCGGCGCCCGCGGCGATGTCGAAGGCCGTGCCGGGGATCTTGATCCCCGGATTGGTACCGCGTGTGGGATCAACGATCTGCGGGGCCGGGCTGTCACCCGCCGCCGTGCTCCCGTCGTCCATTGATGAGCGTGGCCAGGCGCAGCGGCTTGTCGCTGGTGGCGCCGTGCCAGATCGGGTTCAGGGGGCCGTGTTCTTGGAGGTTGGGGAGGGTGGTGATGCCGACGGCGAGTTCGCGGCGGCGGATGCCGCGCAGGGTGCTGATGCCTGTGAGGGTGTCGGTGGTTCGGTTGTCCAGGGCGGTTTTCTTCTTGTCGGCCAGGATGATCAGCAGGGGTGGGAACTTCATTTCTGCTCCGGCTCGGGGGTAGCGGGTGAACCAGTCCGGCAGTCCGGCGGGGCCCGGCGTGCGGGGCGCGGGCCGGTGGGTCGGTGGGTGTAGTGGCGGTAGCGGTCGTAGGCTGCGACCTTGTTGATCAGCTTGCCCAGCGACATGGTGGCGCGGTCCAGTTCGACGAAGACGTGCGGCAGGTTCTGGACGGGCAGGTGCAGCACGGCGTCCGGGATGAGCAGGCCGCCGGCTCCCAGCGGGTGGGCGACTTCGACCTCCCAGTCGCCGACCTCGCCCAAGGCCGTGCCGAATCTGGTGTCCGGCGCCAGATCGCGGCCGAACGCGATGGCCGTGTCGGTGACGGCCAGGGCGTGCGCGAAGGCCGGAGAGGCGGCGACGTGCTCACCGGTCACCGTCGTGGTGCGGTGCTCGGCGAGCCCCGCGCGGCGCGCCTCCGCGAGGCCGGCGTCGGTGAGGAACCAGATGTGCGGGCGCCGCTTCTCGTTCGCGGCCACCAGGCCGTCCTTCGCCAGGCCGCGCAGGTGCTTGCGGATGGTGCTGGAGTCCGTCGCCATCGGAGTCAGCCAGGTGTGGAGCTGGTGGGGCGTGGCGACCCGGGTGCAGGCGAGCAGCTGCAGTATCCGCAGATCATGTTCCACTCCGTACTCGGTGGAAGCAGGTACTAGAGAGGAGTCGGCACCCCGCGCGAAGGGTGAATCCCCCGTGCGATCAGGCACAGCGCCCTCGGAGCCCGCGTCGGCCGGGAGTCCGGCATCGGGCCCGTGAGTGGGTCCGTGAGTGTGCCCCTGACCGGACGGCGTCTCCGTGCCCCGGGACGGGTTGTGTGTCTGCGTGAAGGCCGGCTCGGGCATCGGGTGGGCGGTGGTCGTCACGGTGGTCTTCTCCTGCCGGTCGGCTCCGCACCCCTCGGACGAGAGGCGCCGCCCTGGCGTGCACAGCAGGAAGCGGTGCCGTGCGCGCCAGGGCAGGCGCATCGTGCAGAGCCACCCCTTGTCCGCTGTCTGATCGTGGCCGTTAGCCGGGGTGGTCAAGGGGAAACGCGGCGCTCGCGGCAGTACGGCCGACCTGGACAAGGGGTCATCGGCCCGATCCGCCGCCCGGACGGTTTGCCCCTTGCCGCGTCATTCGTCCGTATTTGGGGAGTGGGGGAGAAATCTCCGGTCTCTGTCCACAGGTCTGCCGCTGGACCCTGCTCAGGACGTCACCGCGACTCACGCGGTGGCCGTACGACAGGAGATTCCGATCCCGAGAACATGCCGACGAACCGTCCAGGGCTGACCCCGGCGCAGGTGCAGCTCGCGTTCGCGTTCGACCGGTTCGCCATGGCCGCCCAGGAAGCGATCACCACCAACGCGCGACCGCACCGCCCCGTACTGGTCGGCCGACGCCAAGTCCGCTTCGAGGGTGTCCCCACCGGCCAGCTTCACCAGGACGGCAGCTTCTTCGCGGCACGGCCGATCAACATCCGCAGCAGCGAGCACGACCCTGAAGGAATCAAAATTCTGTACCACCGCGGCCTGGAGCTCGACCTCGTAGCCCTGGTGCAGGCATCGGCAGCCTGGGCGGCGGAGTCCGGCGCGTCAGGCGACCTCATGGTCATGGCTGCACTCCACCGCTTCGACGACAGCGACGCCCCGGTGCACCTGCGGGTATCGGAGCACGCCTTCAGCGACGGCCCCCCTGCGCCGCTCCCGCCGACTCCCACGCAGACCACAGCGAACCTTGCCGCCATCATCAACGACAAACGAGAAGCCGTCGTTACCGCCTGCGCCCTCGCCTCCGACCTGCTGGCCGACATGGGAGCACATCAGCCCAGCGTCCTGACCACTGATGGGGACATCGTGCTGGCCCGGCTTGGCGACTACCGTCACCAGCTCACGGGCTGGGGTGACTAACACTTAGTGGTCGGCGTGGACTGCTGGTCGGTCGACACCCTCTTGTAGACGAGATTGGCCACGCTGTTCCCCGCTTCTGCCGCCGCATCGGACCTCGGGTGTCATCTAACCCTGTCGTCAGCCGTCATCGGATCTCATTGGATCGGGGCCGCCGTCAGGTCCCGCTGGGTTCAGACGCCCGCCGTCCCTGTCGTCATTCGATCGTTTGCCGACAGATCGGCCTGGCGCGCTGGCCCGCGGCGGGGGCGGCACCGCGGACTGCACTCCGGCTGGGAAACGGCCGTGCCGTCGGCTGCCGCCGCACAGCTGATCAGCGGTTGTTGCTTGGGCGGTAGACGCTGAGGCCGCCGTAGGCCGACAGAACGCCGGCCAGATCGCCGGGTTTGTCCCGCAGGGTGGTGTCCAGGAAGGCGAGAGTAGTTGCGGCGACGACGCGGGGGCTCTCGGTGCGGCCCAGGGAGCCGACTATCGAGGGCACAGGCGGCAGGTACAGGGGGCCGTCCATGAAGGTGAGGTGTGCGGCGCCGGGGATGGTGAGCCGGTAGCTCGTCGCGGTGTTGAGCTCGAGGGCCTTGGTGAGGCGGGGCATGTACTGCGGGTCGGTTGCGGGGGTGATGGCCTGGGTGAGCGCGAGCGTCGGCTGGTGGAGGGAGGGGGAGGTGGGGCCGTGCGGGTAGCCGTCCAGATCGATGACGGCATCGAACCGGTGGTCCTGCCGGGCTGCCTGCAGGGCGGCGGCACCACCCATGGAGTGGCCGGTGACCGCGACCCGGCCGGTGTCCAGGCGTCCGGTCAGCGGGCCGGCGATCTCACCTCGGCCCAGACGATCCAGCTGAGTGAGGACGAAGCTGAGGTCGGCGCCCCGAACAGCCGTCCAACCGGCCGCCAGCTTGTTGTCCTTGTCCCGGTCGCCGGTGGAGGTGGTCTTGGTGTGAATCGTTCGGCCGTCAGTGAGGACGACGGTGGCGGAGTCGTACGGGTGGTCGAGGGCGGCGACCACATAGCCGTGGCTGGCCAGTTCCTCGGCCCAGGCAGTGTTCTGGGTGCGCACTCCGCCCGATCCCGGAGAGAACAGCACGACCGGAAACCGTCCACCCCCGTCGGCCACCGGGGCGTTGAAGACCGAATGGGTGTGGGCACGTGGGATGCCGTCGACCAGAAAGCCAGGCAGGCCGACCGCGCGGGCGAGGGCGTCGGAGACGGTGCGCGCCTCGCGCTCCGTGCGGCCGAGGTACTGGGCCCGCTGCGCGCCTGCGGGGCTCTTCTGCGCGGGATACCAGAGCTGGACCACGACCGTGCGCCGGTCATGGGGATCGGCGGTGAAGGTCTCGGGGCGGCGTGGGTCGGTCCACTGCACCACGCGGGTGCCGACCGCGAAACGGCCCGACGGCTCGGGGAACACGGGTACGGGGAAGGCACAGACGGCCACCGGACCCGTGGCGATCAGGCCGACGCAGACCACCGACCCGGGCAAGGCCAGCCACCACCGGGCCCGCCACGCCGGCCGGCCGGTACGGCGTCGCAGCAGGGGAGAGAGGGCGAACGGCAGCGCAACGGCAGCGCCTGCCAGTACTGGCAGCAGCTGCCAGCGGATCCCCACCACGCTCAGCACGATCGCGGACAGCATGAACACTGCCCCCGCCGTGATCGTGACGCGTTGGCGGACGGCAAGGGGAAGCCAGCGCGCCACCACCAGCGCGACGGCACCCAGCAAGACAAGGACTTCCAGAAGGGACATGTGCAGTCCCATGATGTTTGCGGTCACCCGGCCATGCTCGGCGCGGGGCACGCGCTGCCACATCGCCCTGGGGGCGCCATCGTGTACAGCCGGAGTCGCAATCCGAGGCATGCCCATGTGAGCGGCCTTGCGACCGTGGGGGGTGGCCGGGCTCCTCCTGTGGTCGTACTTCCGCGCGACTTCTTCAGACGGTGGACTCATGCGTTTCCGCTGGATCGCGGCCTACCGTGACAGGGCTGCGGTACATGCGGGCAGCGCGGGTCTTACGCTCCCGTACCCGACCCGGCTCCGGCTGCACGCGGTGGCGGCCCCTGCTGGGGCCACTGTGACGCTGAATCGACAGGGACGTGTGATGACCGAGGCAGCCGCGGAAACCGGCAGTGCCCACCCGTTGCGCTACCGGGACCGGGTGCCGTGGGCGAGGACAGCCGTACGGCTGACGAAGTGCGCCGACCTGGCCTCCGCACGAGCGGCGCGACCGATGAGAGCCGCCCGGCGCCGGTGCCCCCGGCTGCCGCCCATGGTGTGGGACTCACTGCTGCCGGCGCTGCTCCTGCTCAACATCATGACCACGCGCGCGCCGCAAGAGCTCCCGGTGACCGCGGCACTCACCGCCGCCCTCGCACTGCCCCTGGTGTGGCGGCGCCGGGCCCCGCTCACGGTGTTCGGCACCGTGGCAGCCGCGGCCTTCGTCCAGTGGCTGATGGACGTCCAACTGCCTGCGGACATCGCCTTGCTGGTGGCTCTCTACACGGTGGCCGCGAAATCGGGCCGGCGCGGCACGCTTGTCGCCGGTGCCATCGTGGAAGCCGGGGCCCTGCTGGCCTGCCTGCGCTGGGCGACGGAAGGCGCGTTCCTGACCCCCTTCGTCGCGGTGACCGCAATGGTCGTCGCCGCCGCCGTCCTGGGGGTGAATGTGCGGACCACCCGCGCCTACCTCGTCGCCGTGGAGGAACGCGCCGCACGACTGGAGCAAGAGCATGACCAGCAGGCGCGGCTGGCCGTCGCCGAGGAAAGGACACGTATCACCCGGGAGATGCACGACATCGTCACCCACAACCTGTCCGTCATGGTCGCGCTCACCGACGCCGCCGTCTACGCACAGCACCGGTGCCCCGCCAAGGCCACCACCGCGATGCTCCAAATCTCCGAGACCGGCCGGCAGGCCCTGACCGACATGCGACGCTCCTTGGGCATCCTGCGGACCGACGAACCGGACGCGGAGCGCCACCCGCTGCCCGGCATCGCACAACTGGCAGCCCTCGCCGACCAGATGGGCGCCGCCGGGCTGCCGACCCGCGTCGACGTCCAGGGCGGCCACACCCACATACCCGCCACCGCACAACTGACCGTCTACCGCCTGGTACAGGAAGCCTTGACCAACACCCTCAAGCACACACCCACCGGCACACACGCGAAGGTCCGAATACGGTGCTCGACCGAGACCGTCGCACTGGACGTCACCGACAGCGGCCCCCGCCCGCCACTCCCCGGCGCCACACCATCCGGCCACGGCATCCCCGGCATGCGCGAGCGCGCGGCCGCCTACGGGGGGACGTTGCAGGCCGGACCGCTCCCGGGCGGCGGCTGGGGAGTCCACACCCGCCTCGACCTCGGCAGCAGCGGAGCAGCGTCCGCATGACGATCCGCATCCTGATCGCCGACGACGAAGCGCTGCTCCGTATGGCCTTCAGCACGGTCCTGGAGACGCAGCCCGACATGGCACCGGTCGGCGAAGCCGCGGACGGCGTCCAGGCCATACGCCTCGCCCAGGACCTGCGCCCCGACGTCGTCCTCATGGACGTCCGGATGCCCGGGACCGACGGGATCGAGGCAACCCGAGAGGTCATCCGGATCTCCCCGCAGAGCAGAGTACTGATCCTCACCACCTTCGACCTCGACGAATACGCCTTCACCGCGCTCAAAGCCGGAGCCTCGGGCTTCCTGCTGAAAAACACCAGGCCCGAGGAACTGCTCACCGCGATACGCAGCGTGGCAGCGGGTGACGCGGTGGTCTCCCCGCGGATCACCCGCCGCCTGCTGGAGAACCTCCGCCCGCACATACCCGACGGCAGCAGCGCCGAGCGCGACGAGCGGCTGAGTCGGCTCAGCGCCCGCGAGCGCGAGGTGCTCATCCAGGTGGGCTGCGGCCTGTCCAACACCGAGATCGCGGCCACCCTGTATCTCGCGGAGGCGACCGTGAAGTCCCACCTCGGGCGAATCCTGCAGAAGCTCGAACTCCGCGACCGGATACAGGCCGTGATCTTCGCCTACGAAAGCCGCCTCATCCACCCGGCATGAGGTCGGCAGGGAGCGATTCGACGCCGAGTTCGCCAAGGCGGTCAAGGGCACCAGCGCGTCGTCTTCCGCGACCCCACCCGCGGCCTCCACCTGCCCGCCAACTCGCCACTGCCCCGGCCCCCTGGCGAGCGACCGGCTCGCCGGCCTCCTCGACCGCGCTCACACCCCCCTCGCCCGCCTCCTCGTCGCCCTCACCGCCATCCACGCCGTCCTGCCCTCCCAGGCCGCCGCCATCCCCTTGCGTGACCTCGACCTGGCCAATGGCCGCCTCCGGCTGCCAAGCCGCACCCTCTACCTCGACTCACTCACCACCGAGCTCCTGTGCACCTGGCTCACCCACCGCCAGAACACCTGGCCCGTTTGTGCCAACCCCCACCTCCTGGTCAGTGCCCAGACCGCCCTCGACCCCACCGGTCCACCCATCGGCAAAACACTCCTGCGGAACGCCATCGGCCGCACCGGGCTGACCGCCCGCGCCCTGTGGCAGGACCGGATCCCCGCCGAAGCCCGCCACAGCGCCGACCCCGTCCGTCTCATCCGCCTCTTCGCCATCGCTGACTCCACCGCCATGCGCCACGTCCAAGCCGCCCACCCTGAGAAGACCGGCCGACTACACCCGTGACAGCCGCCGGCAACGCCGGGTTGGAGTCGGCCCGAATGGCCAGGGCAGCGCACCGCCGGTGTGGATCTGGCCATTCAGTGATCCGATCATGCCCAGGGGCGTAATCGGTCGATGATCGGCCGTGCGGGCTGCAACCGTTGACTGCCGAGCCTTGTCTTCATCGTCATGACAGCCAAGCGAAGGTCGCGGTCCTCCCCGAATGAACAGAAGCTGCGGTTATGGAGGGTCGGCTGGGCGTTAGGCCTCTCCTTCGTCGCTGCGGTCCTGGTCGCGAGCGGCGTCTTCTACGGGCTGGTGGTTCTGCTCGACTTCGAGGAGATCGACGACACCGCCAAGCTGGACGCCAAGACCCTCTTCGAGTTGGTCAAACTTTCCTTCGGAGTGGTCGCCGGGGCCGGCGCGCTCGTCGCCCTGGTCGTCGCCTACCGCCGCCAGCGCGTCGACGAGGTAGGCGCACACCGCGAAGCCACCCGGTTGCACACCGAGCGCTTTTCCCAGGCCGTCGACAAACTCGGATCCGACTCGCCCGCAGTCCGGCTCGGCGGCGTCCACGCCCTGGCCGGTCTCGCCGACGATGCCCCCGATGACAGCCTGCGCCAGACCTGCATCGATGTTCTATGCGCCTACCTCCAGCTTCCCTTTACCCGCGACCCCGGCGACGATCCCGCCCGCCAGGAGGAGCACCACCGCTACCTGGCCTTTCGCAAGGTCCGGCACACGATCCTGCGCCTCATCGGCGACCACTACCGACGCCCTCGGAGAACCCACCGCTCCTGGCAGGGTTGTGACCTCGACCTCAGCGACGTCATCATCGACGGCGGCACGGTGAACTTCATCGGTGCGGAGTTTTCCGGCGGCACGGTGGATTTCAGCGGTGCGGTGTTCTCCGGCGGCACAGTAGACTTCCGTCGTGCCGTGTTCTCCGGCGCC
>NZ_JBHXRD010000041.1:24735-66082 GCF_042717325.1 Streptomyces sp. NPDC058637
AGATTGAACTTCAGCTTGGCGGAGTTTTCCGGCGCCACGGTGGACTTCGGCCTCACGGTGTTCTCCGGCGGCACCGCGGACTTCGCCCAGGCGAACTTCTCCAGCGGGAAGGTGGACTTCCTCGGTGCGGTGTTCTCCGGCGGCACAGTGGACTTCCGTCGTGCCGTGTTCTCCGGCGCCAGATTGAACTTCAGCTTGGCGGAGTTTTCCGGCGCCACGGTGGACTTCGGCCTCACGGTGTTCTCCGGCGGCACCGCGGACTTCGCCCAGGCGAAGTTCTCCAGCGGGAAAGTGCCCTTCCGCTACGCCAGGTTCTCCGGCGGCGCCATGAACTTTACCAACGCGGAGTTCTCCAGCCGCACCCCGGACTTTAACTACGCGGAGTTCTCCGGCGGCGCCATGGACTTTACCAACGCGAAGGGACCGGTCCCGACTGGGCTTCTCTCTGCCGTCAACACTCCTGTTCCTGCGACGGTCCTCCTCCCTTCTACTTGGCTGCCCACATCCCCGTAACACCGGTGGGGGCGTAGTCGGTCGTTCATGTCCTGGCAGGTACATGGGGTCCATCTGCAACCGCAGACTTCCGTGCCTGGTCTTCATCGTCATGACAGCCAGCCGAAGGTCGCGGTCCTCCCTGAACGAACAGAAGCTGCGGCTGGTGAAGCCGAGGTGGGCGTTCGGCCTCACGTTCGTCGGCGCGGTTCTGGTCGCAGGCGGCATCTTCTACGGCTTGGTGGTGCTGCTCGACTTCCAGGAGATCGACTCGACCGCGAAGCTCGACGCGAAGACGCTCTTCGACTTGGTGAAGCTTTCCTTCGGGGTGGTTGCCGGGGCCGGCGCGCTCGTCGCTCTGGTCGTCGCCTACCGGCGCCAGCGCGTAGACGAGGCCGGAGCTCACCGCGAAGCCACCCGACTGCACGCCGAACGCTTCTCCCAGGCCGTCGACAAACTCGGATCCGACTCACCCGCCGTCCGGCTCGGAGGGGTCCACGCCCTGGCCGGCCTCGCCGACGACGCCCCCACACAGGACCTGCGCCAGACATGCATCGACGTCCTATGCGCCTACCTCCGCCTGCCCTTCTCTCCCGATCCCGGTGATCTGCCCGACCCCTTGCCCGACGGCAGCTCACCCACCGAAGAACGACGCGACACCCACCAGGACAAGACCGACCGATACCACGCACTGCGCGAGGTCCGGCACACGATCCTGCGCCTCATCGGAGACCACTACCGCATTCCGCGGGGCACTCACCGCTCCTGGCAGGGCTGCAACCTCGATCTCACCAGGGTCACCATCGACGGCGATATGAACTTCTGCGGCGCGACGTTCTCCGGCGGCATCGTGAGCTTCCACGGCGCGACGTTCTCCGACGGCAAGGTGCCCTTCACCCGCGCAACGTTCTCCGGCGGTGAGGTGTCCTTCGCCGACGCAACGTTCTCCGGCGGTGAGGTGTCCTTCAGCGGCGCGGTGTTCTCCGACGGTGAGGTGAGCTTCCACGCTGCGACGTTCTCCGGCGCCGAGGTGTACTTCACCACCGCGACGCTTTCCGGCAGTGAGGTGTCCTTCAGCGGCGCGGTGTTCTCCCACGGCACGGTGGACTTCGGCGCCGCGACGTTCTCCGGCGGCAGGGTGTACTTCCGTGCGGTGTTCTCTGGCGGCCTGGTGAACATCAGCGACGCGACGTTCACCGGCAGCGAGGTGTACTTGGGCGGTTCTACGTTCTCCGGCGGTGAGGTGTACTTCAGCGGCGCGGTGTTCTCCGGCGGCACGGTGAACTTCAGCAGCGCGACGGGTTCGACTCCCGCTGAGCTCCTCGCTGCCATCGGTGCTCCCGTTCCTGCAACGGTCACCCTTCCTCCTGCTTGGCTGCCCCCAGTTCGATAACTCTCGGGGAGGCGTAATCGGTCGTCTTAGCTCCCTCCGGCCGATCGAGGCGAGACGAACGAAAGGGGCGCATCGGTGAGCCGATCCAATCCCGTCCAATCCGGATTACGCCCCGCATTTCGGGAGTGACCAGGGTGCCTGAAGCCGATCCGCTTCCCCTTCCTGGGCTGCACCGGCCACCGCTTACATATCCGGAGTCCACGCGCTGACGCGTCCTCAGAACCGTCCGCACAGCACCTGAAGCGGGGCACCACGACCCCGGACGCCGCAGACGAATTCGCACAGCTCGACGGCGACGGCGACGACTTCCTCACCATCTACGACCTCCACAACGCGGCCTTCACCTACTTCACCCTCCCCGTACCCCGCCGGAAAGCCACTACGAGCGCGAACTTGCCGTTGACTACGGCAGATGCGGCCGTCGACATACGGGTTCGCCGCTGTACGTGTCCAGGATTCTCGGAACCCGCGCGCTTCCCGCCTCCAGGCGCTCGCGCTCGATCCGGTCGGCGTCCGGGTGTCGGCCTTCCCCCAGGAGCAGTTCGGCCTGCCGCTCGATCACCACGTCCCCGGCCGTGAGGCCGACCGCGGCCAGGCCCTGGCCCCTCCAGATCCCGGGCGGGACACCGGCCTGGTCCTGGGCGGCGCGCAGCGACGTGCCCGCGGGGCGGTGGCCATCGCCGACCATCACGCCGCGGAAGTAGTAGCGCCACCCGTCACCCGGGCGGACCTCCGATTTGCTGATCACCGGGCCATGGAACACCGGCTTTGACCTGCGGAAAAGAGCGATCCGGGGTCCTTCCCGCCGGGCGGGAGGCCATCACCACCGAATCTTTACCGTGGGGCCCGCCAGGCGGGCCGTCACACCAGCCCGAGACGGTAAGCCGCCGACGTGTGCACAGTGCGCCGCATGAAAACGAATCTTCTCCACGGAGACCTCTGCCCGCTGTGCCGTCGCCCGCTCACGCGCCGCCCAAGGGTCGTCGTCCGCTCGGCTGGCGTGCCGTACCCCACACGGACCGACTACCTGCCCCACTGCACCCGCTGTACCAACGACCCGGTCATCGAGCAGAAGTGGAACGAACTGATGAACGGCCGCGACGGGAGCTGACGGCGGCCGTGCGAATACTGCGCACCGACCACACGAGCACCACCAGCCACGAAACACACAACGACCGACTCCACCGTCATCGCACGCACCAGCGCACCGCACCCCCGACAACCCACCACCCCTGACCGCGCCACGTCACCGACGCCCTTCAACACGAACAGCCGCCACCGCCCCCGGCCACCGGTCGGGGGCTTCGTGCTTCCCGGAGGAATTCGCCGTGCCCACGTACGAGACCCTGCCGCGCTTCACCGCCGACCTGGACCGACTCACCCCCGAACAGCGCCGTCGATTCCGCCGTGCCGTGGTGGCCTTCGTCGAGGACCTGCGCACCGGCAGCTTCCGCGCCGGCCTCCGCGAGCGCGTCCAGCGAACATCGGGCGTCTACGAACTGACCTGGTCCATGGGCACCGGCCCTCAGGACGTGCCACGTTCGGGTACGGGGCCGCTCGCCGCCCCGGCACTCCCCACATCATCTGGCGCCGCATCGGCACCCACGGGATTCTGGCTTGCCCCTGATTGGCAACCTACGGTTACGGGAGACTCGATCGTTGTAATCCGGCATGCACAGGCTTCCCACCACCAGGGCGTGGTCGTTGGTAGGTCATGCCAGAGAAGCAAAGTTGTCTGTCGTACGACGGAAATGAGAACCCCAGCGGCCTTGCGGTTCCTCCAGGACTGCAGGCAGTAGTCGACGCGCAGATCGAGGCGATCGCTGCCGCCTTGAGTCAGACGCTCAACCTCAACACGTCGCTGAATGAGGAGGTGGATCCGTGGCTACACCGCTTGCTGCGTGAGGCGGCTCCCCTCGTTCATGAGGTCGAGAAGCTGGGGGCGCTGCTCGTGGCGGGCGCCTTGGCTGCCGGATGGTCCGAGGAACAGGTCGCTTACTCCATGGACCGCCCCAAGGGGGACGTCAAGCACTGGCAATCCCAAGATGCCAAGGCAGCTATGACCGCAGCCGCTGGGGAGGAACTGGGTGACGACTGGAACATGGCCTCCGTCGAGGCTTACCTGCGCGCGAGCGCCGCAGTAGAGAACAAGAAGAGCCTACGCAGTCGGGCGTACCGGCTGATGTGCCTCCTCCTGCTGCACGACACCCCCTCCTACGCGGCCGACCGCCTGACGTGGGTAGATGACAAAACACGTCGCTGCATCAAAAACGGCTGGTTCCTTCAGGCCCGCCGTGCTGCGAGCAGCACTAACGCCACCGCGTCTGAATCAACAACGCCGCCGAAGCTTCCGGCCCAGGAAAAGGGGCCCGAAGCTCCCAAGATTCATAGTGCGTGACGGTGGAAAGCCACAGTTCTGACGGCGGCCGACAGCCCTGACCGCAGGACACGCAGCGGTCGCGTACGGGGCCGCCCTCCGCCCAGGCGCGCCTCACGCCATCTGGCGCCGTATCGGCACGCACGACATCCTCACCGGTCCGTGAGGCTCCACCAAACGGCCGGGCTCCCGGAAGCGGGAGTTCGGCCATTGCCTTGGAACGTTCGAGTTACTCCGACTTCGGAGCCTAATCGCCACCGCACCCGATCTCCCGCAGTTGGTGTCGACGACCACGCGTACCCGCCCAGTCATCCTGCGGCAGCAGCTGTATCAGTTCACGCAGTGCCGTCACGGAGTTCTTGAGCTCCGCCACCGCCTCGGAAACGTGTTGGGGAGCGTGGTTCCTCACCCTGCCCTCACGAACCAGCCAGAGAAGCCGGAACCGCCGTGCCCAGTCACGTACCTGCCGCGGAAGTTCCATCCGGCTGGCCTCTACTTCGAGAGTGCTCGGCACCCACACGCCCACGGGTGACCGAGGATCTGGTCAGCCCTCAGATCGAATTGCCGATCGCGTACCTGAGAGTTACTCAGGACGGATGGGTAGGCGGCTTCGATGTCGACCAGCTCGGACAGCTGGTCGACCTAACTGGGTGGGGGAACCTTCTTCGAGGTCCCCTGATGTTCCTCCACCGCGCCGATAGGCGGAACTGCTTGGAAGGATCCGCCGGCCGCCTTCATCAGGAGGGCGCCTTACAACCGCTAACACAATGACGTGGATCGGTCCTGTGACCGTGTCCGCGTCAGGAGTTGGGCGTTGTGCGGTCATGGGGACTTCGCCGTGGATCGTGTCGGATGACCTGTGGGAGCGGACTGCTCAACCTCGGTCTCCACGGTTCACGACGCGCTCACCCGCCTTACCACCCTGCGTCTGATCCAGCGCCCCGGCGGAACCACCCTCTACCGCGTCAATCCGCGGTTCTTCTTCGCACAGAACCCGGAGCTGGCGCAGCTCGCCATAGACGCACTGGATGCCCCAGACGTCCTGCCCGACGCCCGCGCCGGCCGTCCCCGCCGCGCCTCCCCTGCCGACGCCCAGCGCCGCCGCCAGGTACGCCCCGTCTCCTGACTCCGCGCCACGACCCCTAGAAACCGCCGGCGCAGGGGAGAGGCCGTCGTCGCTCCGGACTGGCCAGGGCACTGGCAACCGTCTCGCCACCCTGAGGGTGGCTCGCTGCCATCCGAGGGCTAGCTGTACGAGGCCATGACGTTGGTGACGCGTGGGTCGAGCACCGCGGCGGGTGGCTTGCCCCCAGCAGCGCCGTGGGGCCGGTGGTAGTTGTAGTGCACGTTCCAGATGCCGACGGCATCTGACCGGTTGCTGTTCGGAGGTCCAAGTGCGCGAGTAGAGGAATTCTTCGGACAGGATCCGGTTGTACCGCTCGACCTTCCCGTTGTGCTTGGGCGTGTAGGGCTTGGTGCGCTTGTGCTTCGCGCCGAGCAGCGCGCGCCCGAAGGCATCTGCGCGGTAGCAGGCACCGTTGTCGGTGATGATCCTCTCGATACGGGTGATGCCGTGGGCGGCGAACCAGGCCCTGGCCCGGTGTAGGAATGCGATCGCGGTGGCAGCTTTCTCGTCGGGCAACGGTTCGGTGTCTCTGCGGCGACGTGCGCAATCGGACGCGTTTTACAGCGTTCGATCAACCGGCGGCGGCCTTCCACGGAGAGGGGTGCGTTGGCGTGTGTCATATTTTGCCCACGAAGAAGCCGGTGCTGGCGACTGCGAGTAGCAGGTAGCCGCCCGGGAAGGCGATGTTGTAGAAGACGCGTGCGCGGACGTGAGCCAGGACCGCGCCGATGAAGAACGCGGTCAGGCCGATTCCTGCCGCCAGGCCCAGCCAGTGGACCCCGGACAGCCCTATGAGAAGGCCGGCAGCGCCCGCGAGTTTGAGGGTCGCCAGGTACGGCACCGCAGCTGGCGGGAGTCGAACCTCTGCAGAGTTCGCCAGCACGAACGGTGCCCGCGCGTAGTCCGCGATCGCAATCAACGCGTTCGCAACGATGCATCCAACAGTGGCGACAATCATTACGGAGCTCACGAGTTGTACGACCCCACGACGGTGAACGGTTCTGGTAGAACCGGCGCTCCCACGGCGCGGCTGATCAGGTCTCGTAGCTGAGCGGCTTGCGGCAGTCCCATCAACGGATTCTCTGCTGCCTCCTCCGTCTCGAGGGCCAGGATGAAATCCTGCCCCGACTCACTGGAGTACGCCGTGTACACCACGCTCTGGGGCGATGCCGCGTGGAGGGCGGCGAACACCCTTACAAGTTGCGACCGGACCTCGGCAGCTGTGCCGCTGTCGGTGCGGAACCGCACCATCTGTAGGCTCATGACGTTGCCATCTCCTCGGGATGCGAACAAGAACGGGTTGAACCAACCGTCCTGACGTCCGCAAACCCGGAAAGGTGACACCCATGCCGATCACGGTCGAAGAATTCGAGACCGCACGACCACATCTGCTGTCGGCTGCCCACCGCATGCTCGGCTCGGCTCACGACGCCCAAGACGCCGTCCAAGCGGCGTGGCTGCGGGTCATGACTGCCCGATCCTCACCATCGATTGAGAACCCGTCAGCCTGGCTCACGACGGTCACCGCCCGAGTCTGCTTGGACGAGCTGCGTGCCCGACGCCGTCGCAACGAAGCGCCGCTGCTCGCGGACGCCATCCCGGCCGCAGAACTGGCCGCGGACGAAGCAATCCTCCGCACAGAGGACGTCTCCCGGGCGCTCATGGTCCTGCTGCACCAGTTGACCCCGTCCCAACGGGTGGCGTGCGTCCTGCATGACCTGTTCTCTGTGCCGTTCGACCAGATTGCGCACGTGCTGGGCGGGACAGTGCCCAGTGCCAAGAAACACGCCAGCAGAGCTCGACGACGCCTCGATAACGCCCAGCACGCCTCGGAGCAGGACAGTCGACCAGACCAGCAGATCGTCGAAGCCTTCCTGTCAGCAGCCCAAACCGGGGATACGCGCAGAATGATCCAGCTGCTCGCGCCCGACAGCGTCCGCGACGCCGACGCAGCACTCCTGCCTCTGTGCGACATCCTGTGGGTTCCCGTGGTTCTTGCCAGGGCCCTGAGCCCCTGGCCTGGGGCTTCTCTCTCGCTCGCGTGATCGGCCGGTCAGTGACGTGACTTCGGGATTCCCGAAGCTTTCTCGTCCGATCTGATCAGTCTGCAGTCTGGTCGAAGGCGAGGAGGCGCATGCTGTCGGCGCTGGCGGTGGTGAGAAAACTCGGCAGAGCTCTGGAGAACTCACGGGATGTCGCACTGAGGCACTTGAGTCTCCAGCCGCCGGAGGGTTGAGGATCTAGCTCATGGACGACGAACGCCCCGACGTGCTCACCATTGGCCGGCTCGCGCGCCGCACCGGACTTCCGGTGCGTACCCTGCGCTTCTGGTCGGACGAGGGGGCGGTGCCGCCTGTGGCCCGCTCCGCGGGCGGCTACCGGTTGTACGACGCCGAGTCCGTGGCCCGCGTCGAGCTGGTCCGCACCCTGCGGGAGCTGGGCCTCGGGCTCGACGACGTGTGCCGCGTCCTGAGCGGCCGCACCACGGTCGCCGAGGTCGCCGACGCGCATGTGGCCGCGCTCGACGCGCAGATCCGCTCACTCAAGGTGAGCCGGGCCGTCCTGTCCACCGTGGCGAAACGGGGTTCGACCGTTGAGGAGACAACACTGATGAACCGGTTGGCGCGGCTTTCCGCGGCCGAGCGCAAGCAGATCATCGACGAGTTCAAGGAGGAGGTGTTCGGCGGCCTCGACGACCCGCGCCTGCGCGACCGCATGCGCACCTTCAGCATCGAATTGCCCGACGATCCCACATCTGAGCAGGTCGACGCCTGGATCGAACTGGCGGAATTGGTGCGGGACCCCGGTTTCCGCGCCCGGTTGCGCACATGGATGGAGCTCAACACGCCCGTACCGGGGCAGGGCCGTCCCCCCGGGGCGTCCATCTGGTGGGCCCGGCAGATCGTGCAGACCGTCGCGGAGGTCAGAAAAGGCGGGGTCGCTCCCGAGGGGCCGGCAGTGGCCGAGGTGCTGTCCGAGCTGTTCGGTGAGGCCGATCGGGCCGCCGTGCTGCGCAGCCTGGAGGCGGGGATCGAGGCAGGAGCGGAGAATTACCGCAGGCTCGTCGCCCGTGTGCGCGGGCAGGATTCGTCGCCCGACGCGACCGAGGAGCTGGAGTGGCTGGCGCGGGCCCTGCGCGCCGCGGATCAGACCTGACCTAGTGCTCGGCCTCGGCACGGGGCAGGCCGCCGACCTCGCGGTGCCGCTCGACCGGGACGAGCTGATCGCCTACGGACCGCGGCTGTCCGACAACGGCGCCACCCGGCTGGGGACGGCGGCGTTGGTCTGGAGGCCGGACCCGGACACGGCCCGCGCCATCCCGACCCCGGACCGGTGCGCCGACCTTGGGTGCACAACTGGCAGTTCGGCAGGCGGTCACGATGACCGAGGACATCCAGGCCGACGTCACCGCCGAGACCCTTCGGATCCCTCAGCATCCTCGTGTTTCACCCGAACCCACGGATGCATCGGCCTGACGCACACCGGCGGACCCGTGGGTTCGCGCTGAAGGACCTCCGGTTTCCTCGAACCCACGGAGATCTTGGGGTGCCGGTAAGAACGCTGTCACCAGCCGCAAACGAGGGGTGCTACGTCCTTCGACGTGCGGCGGGGTCGCGTTCGGCGACGTGCCGGACGACCGAGTCGAGGCCGGGGCGGGCGTATCGCTCCAGGGAGCGGACGGAGGCGTGGCGGGAGCGGGCCAGCAGCATCGGGGTCGAGGTGCCGTCCTCGGCGTCGTGTGTCAGGGCGCTGTGCCGGAGCCGGTGAAGCGTCCACCCGTCCAGGTCCTCGATGTCGTCGGGTGAGGCGAGGGCGTCCCATACGGACAGACGTATGCGCTTTACGGGAACGGCCTGGAGTCGGTGTCGCCCCGGTTCGGTGAGTGTCCAAGCGGGCGCGGCACCCAACAGGAACGTCCTGCACCCCGGCTTGGTGTTTCCCGCTACGGCCGAAACGGTGTCGTTCCCACGCGGTCGCTCTCTACGCTGACTGGCACACCGTCCCCCTGTCCGCCCCCGGCGGGCAGTACCACCAACGCAAAGCCACCTTCGGGGATTTGTGCACTGGATGCCCTCTGCGTGAGCGGTGCACCAAAGCCAGGGCAGGACGCATCCTGACCATCCGACCGCACCACGGCCTCCAGACAACCGCCCGCCATCAGACCGCCACCGACCCCGGCTGGCAGGCCGACTACCGCCGCTGGCGGCCACCGGTCGAACGGGCCGTCGCCTGGCTCGTCCACCACGGCAACAGGCGCCTGCGCTACTGCGGCACCATCAGGAACGACACCTGGCTCCACACCCGAACCGCCGCCCTCAACCTCCGCCGACTGATCAACCTCGGGCTCACCCACACCAGTGGCACCTGGCACCTCGCACCGGCCAGCACATGACCACGGGGGCTGTCCGGCCTGACGGCCGGACAGCCCCTCATCAAGATCTTCATCGGTCTTCTATTGCGGTCAGTGGAAGGTGAAGGCCGTCTGGAGGATGTCGGCGAGAAGGGCGGCACAGGAACCGTCGGGGTCCAGATCAGGATCGTAGATGGTGAGGTTGAGACCGACGCACCGTTCCGACTGCACCAAGGTCTTCAGCAACGGGGCGAGTTCGTGAGGCAGGAGCCCGCCAGGGTCGGGACTATCGACGGCAGGCATCACGGACGGGTCCAGCACGTCTGCATCCAGGTGCACCCAGAACCCTTCGGTGACGGGCCCCTCGAGAGTCTGCAGAACCGCGCCCGCCAATTCCTCGGCGCCCCGGGCCCGGATCTCCTCGACCGTCGCGTTCATGATCTTCAACTCTGTGAGCTCGGCCCGCTCTTCGTCATAGTCCCGGATGCCGAGGACTCGTACATCCTCGTCCTTGAAGTATGGCTGCAGCCCTTCGAGGTTTGTCAGGTCCCTCTGGCCACGTCCCGTTCCGATGGCTAACTCCTCACCGCCGGCAGCACCGATACGGTCGGAGTTCCCCGGGTGCCGAAAGTCCGCAGAACCGTCGATAACGGCGAGCCCGTACCGTCCGATGCGGCGCAGGGCGAGTGAGGCGCCGAGCTGGATGGAACAGTCCCCGCCCAGGACGACGGGGAAGTCCCGTGCCCGGACGTGGTGCTCAATGCGGTCGGCGAGTTTGCGCGTGTACGCGGCGATAGCCTGAGCGTTGAACACGCCGTCGCCCATCGTCCAGTCGCCGCGGTCGTAGCGGGGCGGAACCAGGACTCCGCCCTCATGCGCCCCGAGCCGCTGCACCAACCGCTGCTCGCGCAGCGCGCCCGCCAGTTTGTAACACCCGGGCACGGTGCCCTCGGCGGGCGGCCGGAGGCCGAGATTGGACGGAGCGTCAATGACCACGAGACGGCGCATCTGATTAGTCTGACAGCAAGGGACAGTGCGAGCCACACAAAAGCCCTGCATAACCGGAGCACTTGCCACCTCGTCCACACCACATCCGTCAGCTCACCGTCCCCATCGCAAGACCAATATTGAGCGCGCTCTCCCCGGCCGAGGGGACTGAATGGGACTGTAAAGCGTTCGACGTAACTCCCGATCATGGAAGATGCATCGATGACCAGCAACAACGTGACCGAGACCGAGCCCGTCGAGCCGTCTGAGACGGCGCCGTCGAAGTTTGTGGACGACCGGCTGATCGACGAGCTGGTGGGCCGGGCTCAGGCCGAGGGCCTGCAGCTGACCGGCGAGTGCGGGCTGCTCCAGCCGCTGACGAAGCGGCTCCTGGAGTCGGCCATCAGGCCGAGCTCACCGACCACCTCGGCTATGACAAGCACGATCCGGCGGGGAAGAACGGCGGCAACTCACGCAACGGCACCCGAGCCAAGACCGTGCTGACCGACGTGGGCCCGGTGGAGATAACCGTGCCCCGCGACCGCGAGGGCTCCTTCGAGCCGAAGATCGTCAAGAAGCGCCAGAAGCGCTTGACCGGCGTCGAGATGGTCATCTCACTCGCGGCGAAGGGCTTGACCACCGGTGAGGTCCAGGCCCACCTTGCCGAGGTC
This sequence comes from Streptomyces sp. NPDC058637, assembly GCF_042717325.1. Classification (NCBI taxonomy): domain Bacteria; kingdom Bacillati; phylum Actinomycetota; class Actinomycetes; order Kitasatosporales; family Streptomycetaceae; genus Streptomyces; species Streptomyces sp. NPDC058637. The sequence goes on from NZ_JBHXRD010000041.1 coordinate 36,133, forward strand.
TATGGCGCCGAGGTGTCGCGCCAGACGATCTCCACGATCACCGACAAGGTCCTCGAAGGCATGGCCGAATGGCAGAACCGTCCCCTGGACGCCGTCTACCCGGTGGTCTTCATCGACGCCATCCACGTGAAGATCCGGGTTCTGTCGACGATCTTGTGATCCGGCCGGTCCGGACTCATCGTGCGAGCAGGACGCGTTTGCGAAGGAGATCGAGGCCGGCCCGGCCGAACATCTGGCACTTCAGCATCTTCAGCCGGTTGATGTTGCCTTCGACAGCGCCGGAGCTATGCGGCAAGGACAGGCCGTTGCGGACGGCGGCGAAGTCGCGGCGAAGGACGCCAGCGGGGCCAGGGTGTCCTGTTCGGCGCCAGTGATCCAGTCCTCGAAGGCGGTCGCCGTGGCGGCCGGTCATCATCGCGGCGAACTTCCTGACATGACCGGTGAGCCGGTCCAGCTCGCGATCGCGCTCACGCAGCCGATACAGCTTGCCGGCGTCCTCGTCCCGCAGCGCCACGGCGGTGACCGAGGGGGCGATGCTGTTCGCTTTCGGAGCGTGCGGGTCATTGATGTAGTCGACGCGGGCCATGACTCCAGCCTCGCACGATTGGTCGCTAGCCGTACTTGGACCTTTGCGGCCGCTCAGGTGCCGGTCTTGCGGATCTCGAACCCGTACCACTTGTCGGGGAGGGTGGCGAAGTAGAGCACTGGCTGCTCACCACTTCGTGCCACACCCAACTCCTCGACCTCCGTCTTCTCGGAGAATGACCCGCCGGCGTCGACGTACAGCAGGATGCTCGCCACGCTGTCGCTGTCCCCTACGGCCTCCCAGGTCCCGCTCCCGGACAACTTTCCGTCACCGGGGGGCGGATCGATGAAGCTGAAGATGACGGCGCTGCGCGGGATGCCGGTCATCTCGAACCGGCCATCCGCTTCCAGCTCAACCCGTGCCCCGTCGTCGCCGGTCCATGTGCCGACAATCCGTGCATGTTCGATTCGCTCGGGCCGCTCGGTCAAAGCGGCGAAGCAGCCTCCCACTGTGACCAGGGCCAAGGTGATCACGGCCGTGACGGCCTTGCGCCGAGAACTCCAGGACTTCACGATGCGCCCGCCTTACTTGTAGGCCCCCGCCCTCAGGGCGGATCCAGTGATTGGTGCCTCACAGTTGGCTCCACTGACAGGACGTGCTGATGGTCTCGTTCGCCCCCTTCAGCCCGCTCGCACACCCTAAGCAGCATGTTTGGCCGGACAGCCCTAGAGCGTTTCTTTCGGATCATCCGATCGTTGGTCTGAGTGTGCCGTTGACTGACGCCCAGTGGGCGGGGGCCTTGACCCCGAATCCTGAACACGGGTTATGCGGCTTGCACCAGCGTAGTTGGTGTGCGGTGGAGGGCGTTCTCGAAGGCGATCGGTGATCGTTGTCCGAGGTGGGAGTGTCGGCGTCGATTGTTGTAGCGGTGGAGCCATCGGAAGGCATCGAGTCGGGCCTTGCGCTCGGTCGGCCAGCTCTTTCGTCCTTGCAGGGTCTCGCGTTTGAAGGTCGCGTTGGCGGACTCGGCGAGTGCGTTGTCCGCGCTGGACCCGACCGCGCTCATGCTTTGCCGAACCCCTGCAGGCTTGGGCGAAGGCTCTGCTCGGGTACTGGGCTCCGTGGTCGGTGTGCATGATCGATCCGGCGAGGCTGCCGCGGGTTCGGACTGCCGCCGCGAGGGCGTCGGTGACGAGGTCCGCGCGCATGTGGTCGGCGATCGCCCAGCCGGCCAGACGGCGCGAGGCGAGGTCGATGACGGTCGCCAGGTAGCAGAACTTCCCGCCGTCGATGGGCAGGTAGGTGATGTCGCCGACGTACTTCGTGTTCGGCTCGTCCGCGGTGAAGTCGCGGCCGATCAGGGCGCCTTGGCCGCGGCCGCGTCAGAGACGGTGGTGCGGTGCCGGCGGCGCAACCGGACTCCTTCGATTCCCGACGCCCGCATGATCCTGGCGACCCGCTTGTGGTTGACCGCCTCACCGTTCTCCTCGCGCAGCTCGGCGGTGATCCTCGGGGCTCCGTAGGTGCCGTCCGATTCCTGGTGCACCGCCCGTATCCGGGCGGCCAGGCGGGCGTCGGCCACCTGCCGAGCGGCCCGGTCAGCGGCTGTCCGGCGCCAGTAGTAGAAGCTCGAGCGGCTGACGCCAAGGATGCTGCAGAGCCGCTTCACGCCGTAACGGCGCTGGAGGTCGGCGACACACTGGAAGCGGTTCACCAGCGCGTCTCCCCGGCGAAATACTTTGCCGCTTTGCGGAGTATTTCGCGTTCCTCCTCCAGCTCGCGAACCTTCTTCCGCAAGGCGGCGTTCTCCGCCTCCAGCGGCGTCGGCGGCGAAGACGGTTCCTGCGTCCGCCGTCCCCGGGGACGGCTTACCCCGGCTGCCCGGACCCAGTTCCGCAGGGTCTCCGGGTTGATCCCCAGATCGGCGGCGACCGACCTGATCGTCGCTTCCGGCCGCGACTCGTACAGCGCGACCGCGTCCGCCTTGAACTGCGGCGGATAGTTCTTCATCACTACGAGATGTCCGTTCTCAGATCCTCAGGATCCAGTGTCTCGTGTGTTCAACGTCAGGGGTCAAGGCCCGAGTGCCAGCTCCCCATGTTGCTCTCCTCTGCGGCGAAGCCGTACGCCGCCATGACGGTGACGGCCTCCTCCCGGCCCATCCCGAAGCGCAGTGGTCCAATGGTCTGACGTGGGACATACGTCCACTGATCCCGCTCGGAGTCCCCGAGCACCGTCCAGTAATCCGAGTTAACGACCTGATGATCGCCTAAGACCGTGTCCTACATGGTCAGTTTGAGGAACCGTTTGTAGCAGCAGAGAGCGGCTGCGAGGCCGAGAAAGGCCAGGTAGTTGCGGGGATTTCGTTCGTAGCGGTGGCTGAGTCGACGGTAGCCGGTCAGCCAGGACATGGTGCGCTCGATGACCCACCTTCGGCGGCCGAGTCGTTCGCTGGACTCGATGCCCTTGCGTGCGATGCGGACCCGATGTGTTTGCCCCAGAGCCATTTCCGCAGGTGAGGGATGTCGTACGCCTTGTCGGCATGTAGGCGGACCGGTTTGGATTCGGTCGCGTGGGATTCGTGTCCCATGTGGAAATGGGACAGCATCGGCTTCAGGGCCTGGCTGTCGTGGGTGTTGGCCGCGGAGAGTCCGACGCGTAGGGGCAGTCCGTCCGCATCGGACAGAACGTGCATCTTGGAACCTGGCTTGCCCCGGTCCACGGGGCTCGGACCTGCAAGTTCGCCCCTTTTTAGCGCGAACGTGCGCGGAGTCCAGGACCGCCCGAGACAGGTCGATCAAGCCCTGTTCATCCAGTAGCTGGAGAATCTTCTGATGCAGCTGGCCCCACACGCCAGCTCTCGACCAGATGACGAACCGACGGTGCACGGTCGACTTCGACGCCCCGAAGCACGGCGGCAATGCCCGCCAGGCGCATCCACTGACCAGCACGTAGATGATCGCTGCGAAGACAGCCTCATCATCGATGTTCGCAACCCCGCCACCTTGCGGCCGCACGCGCGCCGACGGCAACAACGGCCTCGCTGCTCCCACAGCCCGTCCGGAACGATCCATCCCCACCGTCCACTCCCCATAGCGAACACAACGACCAACTGACCATCTAGGACACGGTCTAAGAGGTCGCACAGATAGGCAGGTTGGGGAGTCCCTGGCGACAAGGCGGACACCGGTCCTGGTGATCACGAAGTTGCGACGCTCTGTGATCACTGGGCAGACCTGCGCACGTGCTGCCGTCATGCTCGAGTCTGAGCCCAGGTGGTGGCCGGTTTCAGCTGAGGGTTTCGCCGTCGTCGATGGTGATGTATCTGACCGGTGACGTAGTTGTTGACCATGGGGAAGAGGGCCGCGGTGGCGGCTTCCTCGGTGGTGCCGAAGGCGACCGAGGGGAGCGGTCGATCCGGGGTGGCGGTGATCGCGCGACCTCCTGGCAGAGCCGCACGCGCGAGGTCGCCGAGGTCAGTGGTGTGGTCGGCGTAGCCCTGCGATGAGCAGTTCGGTCATCCGGCGTGCGTCGTAGCGGGGATCGCTGTCCGCGCCGATGCAGAGGTTACCGACGCCACGCATGAGCTGATACGCGTCGATGTCGGGGCGGATCTCGCCGGCGACGGCTGCGGCTTCGAGCAGTTCGGTGCAGACGGGTAGGAGACGGTCGAGGAAGTAGGCATGCAGCGCCTCGAAGCCGGCGTTGTCGGCCTGTAGCACAGAGGCGAGTCCGTGTTTGGCCACCAGGAAATCGACGAAGAGGTTGATCCACTTCCCTAGGGCTGTGTGCGGAGAGCTAGTCGCCAAGAGGGCCGGACCGGCATCGGCGCAGGCGTCGACTTGATGCCGGTAGACGCCGATGATGAGGTCCGCTCGCGTCGGGAAGTGGCGGTAGATCGTCCCCAGCCCGACGCCCGCCTTGGCCGCGATGTCGCGTACCGGCGCGTCCACGCCTGACGTGACGAAGACCGCGGCGGCCGCATCGAGCAGGGTTTCCTTGTTACGTCGGGCGTCCTTCCGCCCAGACGGGGCCGCCTGTCCTGTGCCCTCGCAGCTGTCGCTCACCACGCGTTCCTTCCACTCACCGCTTGCAAAAACGGAACCATGTTCCGTATGGTTCCGGAACGAGGTTCCGTTTTGCTCATAATGCCAGAGCAGGAACCCGGTAACCAAGCCATGTAATGCACCACGCTTCCCCCATGAGGAGACACGGTCATGCAGTACCGCACCTTGGGCCGCACCGGTGTGCAGGTCAGCACCCTCGCGCTCGGCGCGATGAACTTCGGAAAGATCGGGCGCACCACCCAGGACGAGGTCACCGCCATCGTCGACGCCGCGCTGGAGGCGGGGATCAACCTGATCGACACTGCCGACGTGTACAGCGGCGGCGAGTCGGAGGAGATGGTCGGCAAGGCCATCGCCGGGCGCCGCGAGGACATCGTGCTGGCCACGAAAGCGACCATGCCGATGGGCGACGAGCGCAACCGCCAGGGCAGTTCGCGCCGCTGGCTGGTCACCGCGCTGGAGGACAGCCTGCGTCGGCTCGGCGTCGACCACGTCGACCTTTACCAGATCCACCGGTGGGATCCGAACACCAGCGACGAGGAGACCCTGTCAGCGTTGACCGACCTGCAGCGCGCGGGAAAGATCCGCTACTTCGGCTCCTCGACCTTTCCCGCCTACCGCATCGTGCAAGCCCAGTGGGCCGCCCGCGAGCACCACTTGAGCCGTTACGTCACCGAACAGCCCAGCTACTCGATCCTGCAACGCGGCGTCGAGACCCATGTGCTGCCCGTGACAGAGCAGTACGGGCTCGGCGTCCTGGTGTGGAGCCCACTGGCCTCGGGCTGGCTGTCGGGCGCGATCCGCGAGGGCAGGGACATCACCACCAGCCGCTCAACGTTCATGCCGCAACGCTTCGACACCACCACCCCCTCCAACCGGGCCAGGCTCGACGCCGTCGAGCGGCTGGCCGGAGTCGCCGACGACGCCGGCCTGACGATGATCCAGCTCGCGCTTGGCTTCGTGACCGCGCACCCCGGCGTGACCAGCGCGCTCATCGGCCCCCGGACGCCGGACCACCTGCACTCGCAGCTCGCCGCCGCAGACACCAAGCTCCCCACCGACGTACTCGACGCGATCGACGCCATCGTCGCCCCCGGCGCCGACCTCGCCGCACACGAGAAGAACGACACCCCGCCCGCGCTGCTCGACCCGTCCCTGCGGCGACGCTGATCGTCCCAGCGACAGCCTCCATCCTCTGGCGCGACATCACGAAGCTGCAGCAGTAGACGGCGATAGCACATTCCGCTTCATAGTCTGCCTATGGGACTTCCATCACCTGGCGGCCCATCAGTAATCCGCCGCACTCACGCAGACAGGCGGCGTGGGAAGTCCCCGGCGACAAGGCGGGCCCAGGACCCGGTGATCATGGAGTTGCGACGCTCTGTGATCACTGGGGGACCTGTGCCCGTGCTTCCATCATGGCTGACTGACCCGCTCTGGGACCAATTCGCGGCGTTCTTGCCTGAGCGCCCTACGGTCGATCCGTCCCACCCGCTGGGGTGCCACCGCCGCCGCATCAGCGACCGGATCGTGTTCGACAAGCTGTTGCAGCTTCTGCGATTCGGCTGCTCCTACCAGGCGATCTCCGACACGACCTGCTCGGCGACCACCATCCGCAACCGCCGCGACGAGTGGATCCGGCTCGGCATCTTCGCCCGGCTCAAACAGATCATGCTGGAGTCCTACGACCGGATCGTCGGGCTCGTGCTCGACCAGATCGCCATCGACGGCTCCATCACCAAGGCCCCCGGCGGCGGCGAGGTCGCCGGGCCCTCACCGGTCGATCGCGGCAAGCAGGGCTTGAAACGCTCAGGCATGACAGATGGTTACGGGATCCCACTCGGCCGGGTCCTGGCCGGGGCGAACCGCCACGACTCACCGCTTCTCGCGCCGACCCTGGACCTGCTGGACGACCTCGGGCCGCTGCCCGACGACATCACAGTCCATCTGGACGCCGGCTACGACTCGGACATTAGCCGCACCGAACTCGCCGCCCGCAACCTGCACGGCCGCATCGCGCACAAGGGTGAGAAGGCGCCGATCCAGGCGAGCCAGCGGTGGCATGTCGAGCGCACGCACGCCTGGCAGAATGTCTTCCACCGCCTTGCCCGCTGCTACGAGCGCCGTGCGACCGTCATCAACGCCTTCTTCGACCTCGCGGACACGATCATCACCATCCGTAGCCTGATCCGCCGAGCCTGGACCACCCACCGCTGGGACGACCGCCCCAAGCGACGCCCATGAGCGCCCGCCTATCTGCGGGAGCTCTAAGCCGTCGAACTTCGGCACACTCCGGCCGGAAGACCGAAGAAGTGCCCTAGCGGTGACGCCGTGGCCCTGATCGACTCCGTCACCGCTGGATGCCTCTTCGCCACGGGCCGCGTCCCGGGCGACTTTATGGATATCGCTTGGACTCCTGCGGCGATATGTCCGGCGCGCTCGAGGAGGCGTCGCAGATGCGATCAAGGCTTCATCGAGTAGCACCCGAGGGGCGGTCTGACGATGCGGAACGTCGTCGACCTGGCGCAGGAGCACAACTGGGACGCCCTGCGTCAGATCGCCCGCCACTGGGGGACGACGACCGGGACTTCAAGCGGTACGCGTGGGGGCTGAACGAGGCCCGGCGGCCGTGGAGGCCTGAACCCCAGCCGGGCCGGGCACGTCTGGGCTCAGACCTGGTAGAGACCCCACGCAACGGCGGCCACCGGCACGAGCAGACAGCCGACGCCGACCGCGAGGCAGACCTGCGCCAGGATCTTCAGCATCTTGTTCTCCTGGGCGCGGAACGCCGCGAAGCAGGTAAAGCTCACGATCGCCAGCACCGGCAGGGTGATGAACACCAGCCCCAACGCAGCCATGCCGTCCCCCTCGTCGCCGCACACCCCCCACGGGCTCCGGCGGGGGTCACCATACCGCCCGCCGGTGCACGGCGAGCGTGCCGCCGTGCGCCCGACCACACGACCTGACCAGCACACCCGAACTCGTCGACACTGTGGGCGAGTACGGAGTTCCCGTCGTGCTTGCCGACGTGCCGAGCGACGAGTGCGAGCCCGGCGCCACTGGCACGAGCCCTCCGGTGATCACTGAGCGTAGAGAACTCCATGATCACCCAGGCTCGTGCCTGCTCTGCCTCCGGGACCTGATGAGCCACCCGGCGCACCTACTGCCGGAAGCTCTTACCGTCGAGACGGCGGTCGGACCGTCAGCCTCCGTGGACGAAGAGACCGTGCGGACGGCCGCCGACGAGGTGATCACCCTGCTGACCGCTGCACGCTCACCGGTCCTCTGTGAGACGGACCGAGCCACGTCAGCGCGAGAGTGGCTCTTTGGAGTGATGAAGGCACACGTGCGAAGCCATAGTGTCGGACGGATGAGAGTGATGGACGGCAGGTGGCCCGGATGGGGCGCTGACGCCGGGTTGGTCGTACTGACGTGTCTGCCGCCGCTGCTGTCGCAGCCGTACGTGGACGCCTCCAGGCCGGCATGGGCATCGCTCATGGCGTACGAGGCAGTGGGCGTGGTCATCCTGCTGCTGAGGCGGCGGCTGCCGGCGACAGCCTTCGTCGTTGGTTTCGCGGTTCTTGTGGCGGCGCTGGTGGGAAGTGCGGGCGCGGGGGTCAAGCTGTCTCCGCTGGTCTTCCTGCCGCTGGCGGTGCTGCTCCACAACCTGGGCAACCACTGCGCGAGCTGGCGGCGGACGGTGTCGGCGGTCCTCGCCGTCGTCGTGCTGGGCCTGGCCGGTCTGTGGCTGAACCGGATGACGACCGACTCCGGTGACTTCCAGGGCGGTCTGGACGTCTTGGCCGTGCTGGCCCCGATGCCGCTGGCGTGGGCGATGGGATTCGCCGCGCGGACCCGGCAGGCGCTGCTGGCCGCGGCCGAGCGGCGGGCGGCCGACGCGCGCCGGGCACAGGCCCTGGAGGCGGCGCAGGCCACGCAACGCGAGCGGACACGGATCGCCGGTGAGATGCACGACGTGGTCGCGCACTCGCTGACCCTGCTCGTCGTGCACGCGGAGACCCTGCGGGCCCGGGGCGGCGAGCTACCCGACTGGGCCCGTGCCCAGATCGACGGGCTGGCGGCGGCGGGCCGGCAGAGCAGCGGTGAGCTGCGTGACCTGCTGCGGATGCTGCGCCACCCCGCAGACGCGGTGCCGCTCCAGCCCGTGCCGGACCTCGGTGAGCTGGACGCGTTGCTGGACAGTCACCGTGCCGCGGGAGGAACGGTCGAGCTGACGATGGGCGTCGCGCCGGGGTCCGTGCCGGGCCCGGTGCAACTGGTGGTGTACCGCATCGTGCAGGAGGCACTGGTCAATGCCCGTCGGCACGCGACCGGGGCACCGGTCCGGGTGACCGTCGACGGCATCGACGGCATCGACGGCATCGACGGCATCGACGGCGTCGGCGGTGGAGCGCTGCGGTGCGAGGTCGTGAACGGCCGCGCGGCGCAGCGCGGCACGGCCGGCGCGGGCATCGGGCTCGGCCTGGTCAGCATGGAGGAACGGGTGGACGCGCTGGGCGGCGCATTCGTCGCGGGCCCGACCCGTGACGGCGGCTTCCGCGTCGCGGCCACGATGCCGTGGGAGCGTGCGGGTGTCTGAGCAGATCAGCGTGCTCGTCGTGGACGACGAGCCGATCATCCGCGCCGGACTGAGCGCGATCCTGGAGAGCCAGGCGGACATCACCGTGGCGGGCACCGCGGACAACGGTGAGGCAGCCGTCGAGGCGTGCGCGCGGCTGCGGCCGGACGTGCTGCTGATGGACATCCGTATGCCGCGCCGTAGCGGCCTGTGGGCGCTGGCCGAGCTGGGCCGCCGGGGACTGACCGGTCCGGGGCGCAGCCGGGTGCTCATGCTGACCACGTTCGACCTGGACGAGTATGTCGACGACGCGCTGGCGGCCGGGGCGTCCGGCTTCCTGCTGAAGAACAGCTCGTACGAGGAGCTGACCGGGGCAGTGCGTGCCGTGGCAGCCGGGCACAGCGCGTTGAGCCCCGCGGTGACCCAACGGGTCATCGAGGGCCATCTCAGCGGCCGGTGGCGGCCCGACGACCTGGAGCTGGCCCGGCTGCGGGACCTCACCGAGCGGGAGGTCGACGTGCTGCGTCTCATCCGGGACGGGCTGAGCAACGCCGAAATCGCCGACCGGCTCGTGGTGAGCCTGCACACGGTCAAGACGCACGTCAGCCGCGTGCTCGCGAAGACCGGCTGCCAGAGCAGGGCACAGGCGGCGGTACTGGCCAGGAACACCCTGTCCTGATCCCCGGAGGGGCGGGGCACCGTACCGGGCGGGGTCATTCCTTGGAGTGACTCCGCGTCGGCGGGAAGCCCGCCATCGAGCGATGTACCGGGGGCGCGCCACTGACTGAATGGTTGTTGTGCACGGGACCCGCCGGAGGACCTCTCATCGGGTGACTGCCGGGTTTCTCGACGCACGCAGCACACCGTCACGCGCCGAAGGGGAATCATCATGTCCGCATCCACTCTGTCCCGCCGTCACCGGATCCGCCCGAGGGCGCTGACCATGGCGTTGGCGACCTGCATGGGCGCAGCGCTCGTGAGTTGCTCGGACGCGGGGTCGGGTGGGGCCGGGCCGGCGGCCGGGCGGAGCTCGGCGAGCCCGACGGCCGACGCGCGGCTGGCCCGCCTCGCGCAGCAGGCGGCGGACACCGGCTCCCTGGGTGTCATCGCCCGCGTCGACTCCGGCGACGGGAAGCCCGTCGAAATCGCGCAGCAGGCCGCCTGGACGGAGGCCGACTACCGCATCGCCGCCGACGACCGGTTCCGGGTCGGCTCCAACACCAAGACACTCACCGCGACCCTCGTCCTGCAACAGGTCGCCGAGAAGAAGATCAGCCTCGACGACACGGTGGAAAAGTGGCTGCCCGGCCTGGTCGAGGGCGCCGAGGATGCCACCGTCCGGATGCTGCTCAACCACACCAGCGGCCTGGGTGACTTCCTGCTGACGCCGGAGTTCCTGCCTTCCCTCACCGGCCAGGAAAAGCGCACCTGGACACCGCAGGAGCTCCTCGCCATCACGCCCGGGCAGGACCCGCCGGCCGAGCCCGGCGAGACGTACTCGTACAGCAACGCCAACTACGAGGCGCTCGGGCTCATCCTGGAGAAGGCCACCGGCACCAGCCTGGCCGAGCTGATCGAGAAGAGGATCACCGAGCCGCTCGGTATGGAGGACTCGTTCCTGGCGACGAGCGCCGACTGGGACGCCGAGACCGCCGAAGAGGCCGGCGACGAGACCACCGGAACGCAGCACGTGTCCGGCTACGAGCCGAACGCCGAGCGCCTCAGAGCCATCCTCTCCGGGACCGTCGACCTGCCCGAAGGCGTCGGATTCACCGGTCCCGAACGCTCCGAGGACACCGTCGACACCTCCGCCGTCGACCCGAGTTGGTCCTGGGCGGCAGGCGGCATGGTCTCCACGGCACAGGACTGGCAGCGCTTCCTGACGGCGCTGATCTCCGGCGAACTGCTGCCCGAGGGGCAGATGAAGCAGATGCGCACCACGGTCGACGCTCCAGAGGAGGGCGGTGGCTACGGACTGGGCCTGATGAGGGTGGACACCTCCTGCGGCACCGTCTGGGGACACACCGGCGGCCTGCCCGGCTACTCCAGCGAGATCTACACCGACGCGAGCGGCCGGCACAGCGTCGCCGTCCTGACGAGCACGAACTTCGGCATCAAGGACGAGAAGGCCGCCACCGCGAACAAGGCCCTCGTCGAAGCGGCCACCTGCCAAATGCTCGGCAAGCCGCACCCCTCGCAGAGCCCGGCCGGATGACGGCCGTGAACACCCGCCGGCACTGCCTGTACCGGCGGCCCTCTCGCTGACGACCGGTCCGTGACAGCTGCCGTCACGCGCGCCCCGCACGAGAGGCCGGACGACCCACCTGTAGCGGCGCTGAGCACCGACGCCCGTGAGGGCCGCACCCGGTCGCACAAAGCAACCCATAGCCCCTTACGCCCCTCACACGAGAGTTGTACCCCTCATGGCCACTCTTCTCCACAGGATCGGCCGCCTCGCCTTCCGGCGGCGCGGACTCGCGGTCCTTCTGTGGGCTGTCGTCCTGGGCGCCGTCGGCGCCGCCGCCGTCAGCACCACGAGCACGAACACCACGGGGCTCACACTGCCGGGCACGGAGTCCCAGCGTGCCATCGACCTGCTGGACGAGAAGTTCCCCGCAGCCAACGCCGACGGTGCCACGGCCACCATCGTCTTGCGGGCCCCGGACGGGCAGGGCATCGATGACTCCGGCCCCGCGGAGGCCGTGACCGTCACCCTAAAGGGGATACGGGGCTCCTCCTCCCGTGTCGCGGACGTCAGCGACCCCTTCACCGACGAAACCGTAAGCGAGGACGGCACCACGGCCTACGCCCAGGTGACCTACACCGTCAAGGAGACCGAACTCACCGATGCCGAGTACGACGGCGTTGACCGGGCCATGAATGCCGGACGCGACCACGGGCTGACCGTCGAGGGCACCGGCGACGCCCTTCCCACGGCCGGCGAGAGCAGCACCCCGGAGATCATCGGCTTCGCGCTGGCCGGTGTCATCCTGGTCATCACCTTCGGCTCGCTGTCCGCCGCGGGCCTTCCGCTGGTCACCGCGCTGCTCGGGGTCGGCGTGAGTTTGGCCACGATCACGGTGCTGGGCTCCGTGTTCGACATGGACGGCAACACCTCGATGCTGGCCATGATGCTGGGCATCGCCGTCGGCATCGACTACGCGCTGTTCATCATCTCCCGCTACCGCGCCGAACGCGCCGCCGGATACGACGCGCGGGAAGCCGCCGCCCGTGCCAACGGCATCGCTGGTTCCGCCGTCGTCTTCGCCGGCCTGACTGTCGTCATCGCCCTCGCCGGACTCGCCGTGGTGAACCTGCCCGTCCTGACCACCATGGGCATGGCCGCGGCCGGCGCCGTCGCCGTTGCCGTGCTGGTCGCCGTCACACTGGTGCCCGCGCTACTGGGTTTCGCCGGCGACCGGGTACTGGGCCGGTCCCGCGGGCGGACGGCGGTACACACCTCGCCGGTGGCGGCAAGGCGTACGGTCGCGCAGCGCTGGGTCGGTCTGGTCCTGCGCAGGCCGGTGGCCGCCCTGCTCATCTCGGTGATCGGCCTCGCCGCCGTCGCCCTGCCCGTATCGGGCCTCAAACTCGGACTTCCCGACGACGGCTCGCAGCCCACCTCAACCACTCAACGCAGGGCCTACGACATGCTGGCCGAGTCCTTCGGCCCCGGCTTCAACGGCCCCTTGACCGTGACCGTCGACGACAGCGACCCGCAGGCCGCGCACGACGCCGCCGACACCCTGGCCCGGGACGTCGGGGAACTGCCGGACGTGGCGGCCGTGACCCCCGCGACCTTCAACGAGGCCGGTGACACCGCCATCCTCACCGTCGTCCCGAAGAGCGGTCCCAGCACCGACGCCACCAAGGACCTGGTCGCTGCCATCCGGACGTTGGCAGCCGACACCGAAGCCGGCACCGGTACCCGCGCCATGGTCACCGGCACCACCGCGCTCAACATCGACATGTCCGACAAGTTCAGCGGCGCGATGGTGCCCTACCTGGTGCTCGTCGTTGCCCTCGCCTTCCTCGTGCTCATCCTGGTCTTCCGCTCGCTCCTCGTCCCCCTCAAGGCCGCCCTCGGCTTCCTGCTGTCGGTGCTGGCCGCGCTCGGTGCCGTCGTCGCGGTATTCCAGTGGGGCTGGCTGGCGAACCTGATCGGCCTGGAGCAGACCGGCCCGGTCACGAGCCTGATGCCCATCCTGCTCGTGGGGATCGTGTTCGGGCTCGCCATGGACTATCAGGTGTTCCTGGTGACCCGCATGCGTGAGGCGTACGTCCACGGCGCCGACGCCCATACCGCTATCGAGTCCGGCTTCCGATCGAGCGCCACGGTCGTCACCGCCGCCGCCCTCATCATGATCGCGGTGTTCACAGGCTTCGTCGGCTCCCACGATCTCACCATCAAGTCCATCGGATTCGGCCTCGCGATCGCGGTCGCCCTCGACGCCTTCGTCGTCCGGATGACCATCGTGCCCGCTGTACTGGCCCTGCTCGGCGACCGGGCCTGGCGGATGCCGCGCCGGCTCGACCGCCTCGTTCCAGACGTCGGCATCGAAGGCGGAAAACTGACCGACACCGCCCCGCCGCCGTCGGACCAGACGCCGAATCTCACCCGTTCCGGAACCGCACAGCGCTGATGTCCCGCCCGCAACGGCGTATGCGGGACGGCCCGTGTGGCAGGTGAGGATGCCCGGGGGCGGCGCCCCGGCACGGACACGGCCCCTCGTGAGCCACTTTATACAACCCGCCACACTCTCCGTCATGACACAGTCACTCCCCCGCGGGTTCCCTGGATTCCAGCGTCAGTTCGTGACGAACCCGCTCGCTTCGCGCCCCGGGGGCCAGGAACCTGTCGCCCGGATCGAGTGCCGCGGCGGCAAGCGCTTCGCGTGGCTGTACCGGATCGACCCGGCGAAGCCGAAGCTCCCGATGACTCTCGTTAAGGAAGCCGCGCTCAACAAGGCGATGGCTGCCCGTCAGCAGTGTCCCGGCCCCTGCGGCCGGCGCTATTTCCACTGCATCCCGCTCAAGACCCTGGGGTCCTGCATGGAGTGCTACGACGGCACGCCCGCGGACCCCGCCTCCTACATCGCTCCCCCGGCCAAGCACCTGCTTGCCGCATGATCCGAGAGGACACCAGCTCATGACCACCGACACCACCGACACCGGAGCCTAAAGAACCGGCGGTCATGTGGACGTCGGAGAGACGAGCGTTGTCGCCGCTGCGCGAGCTCGAGGAGGAGGCCGGTATCGCCGTTCCGGTCGCAGCCCTTCGGCAGGTGGGTGTCTTCGACGACCCCGGCCGCGACCCGCGCGGTCGGTACGTCAGCGTCGCCTACACGGCACCCTGCCCGCGCCCGTTCCGCCGACGGCAGGAGACGACGCCACGGCCGCCCGCTGGTGGCCCCTGGACGCGCTGTCCCACCTCGCGTTCGACCACGCCGACATCCTCACGGCCGCCGCGGCCCCACTGAAGTGACCGTCCGCCACCTGCGCGCCGCCCTGCTGCTGGCCGCCGCCGTCGCGCTCAAGGCCGGTCACCTCAAGCTCCACACCGACCGGCACCGCATCGAGATCACGGCCCGGCCCCGGCCGGACTGCCCGCGCTGCCACGGCGAGGGCGACTGCTGGACCAGCGGCGCCTTCCCCGAGATGGAGGCGTGCGGCTGCTGGTCCGACCGGCGCGAACTCCGCGCGGCTCCTGCCCATCCCGGCCTGGGACGAGCCGTTGTTCTGAGCGCCACCGCCCCCGGCCGGAGACCGGCCGGGGGCGAAGGCACCACGGGGCGTCCGCAGCATCGGCAAGAGGCCGGACGCCCCGCACCCCACCCCGAATCCGAGATGAGGAACACACCCAGCATGACCGATCGCCTCCGCGCCATCGAAGGCCTCGCCCTGGTCGCCGCCCTGACCGCCGTCTTCGACGGAGTCCACGCACTGGGCGACCACTTCGTCCAGAGCAGCCACGACGCGTCGACCAAGGGCATGCACGGTTCCCACATGGTCTACAAGAACGACGGTTCCCCGGTGGAAGAGAGCCCCTGGCGGTACGGCAAGGAAGGCCGCACCTGCACCGCCAGCGCCTGTGGCCGCCGCCCGGTGTGCCGGCACGTCGCCAGCTACAGCGCCGTACAGCTCGCCGTCACCCGCACCCTCGGCTACCGCGTCCCCGTCAGTGCCCTGCTGACGGGTGCCGCGATCAACGCGATCACCCACGGAATCCTGGACAGGCGCGAACCGTTGCTGTGGAACCCCGGGGAATTGCATCGGATGCGCGATCCGTACAGGCCCCATGCCGCTGCGTTGCGGAAGTCTAGCGTCCTCGTTCTGTCCGACACGTTGATGCGACCGAAGCCCTGACCTGGCGGTTTGGTAGCGATCAGTCATTAGATGCATGATTCTGCCCTCTGGCGAGAGGGGGCGGGGTGTCTGACGGTAGGCGTGAAGTTGCTGGCTCGGCTCGGCTCGGCTCGGCTGGAGCTGGTCTCGGGGGTACATCTGCTGCACCCCGAGGACGCGGTGTTGGAGGCGATGCTGGCGGGATGGGCACGCCAGCAGATCGGCGGCCGTGGCCTTCAGAACAAGACGGTCCACGACCGTCGCAAGATCGTCGAGCACATCCGCAGCGTCCTCGTCGCCAGCGCCGCCCTGCCCAAGCGGGACGAGCAGATGGTCCGTCTCGAACGGCACGTGAAGGACCTCGTCACTTCCCATACGACGGCCGAGGGACGGAAGATCCTGCACCGGTACGCAACTTGGCACCTCCTGCGCCGGCTTCGCCGTCGCAGCCGGGGCAAGGAGACCACGTACTACCAGCTCCAGGTCGCGCGGCAACACCTGCGGGCGGGCGTCTACCTCCTGGACTGGATCGAAGGCAAGAATTTGACCCTTGCCACCTGCCGGCAGGCCGACCTTGAACGTTGGATGACCAGCGGCGACGCCCGTCTTCGCCAGGAGGCAGGCCACTTCGTGCGCTGGGCCCTCGCCCAGAAGATCGCCCGCGATCTCAGTTTTCCGGCCGAGCGATGGAACGGCCCTCCCAGCCGATGGACGACGAGGCCCGCTGGGCCACCGCCCGTCGTCTGCTGCACGACGACACCCTCAAGCCCGAAGACCGCCTCGCTGGCTTGCTGTTGCTCCTTTATGCCCAGTGGCCCGCTGCGATCTCCCGGCTCACCGTCGACCACATCGACGAGACGGACGGCGGCGTCCGCATCCGCCTCGGCCCTGTCCCGGTCGAGCTTCCTGCACCCGTCGCTGAACTGGCCCTCCAACAGGTCGAGGTTCGCCGCAGCCATGCCGTCCTCGGCCGCACGGACTCGCCCTGGCTCTTCCCTGGAGGCCAGCCCGGCCGCCCGATCAGCGCCTGGGCCATGGGCGAACGACTCCGCAAACTCGGCATCCGGCTCGCCGAGGCCCGCTCGACCGCGTTGTTCCAGCTCGCTACCGAACTGCCCGCTGCGGTCCTCGCCGCACCCTCGGCATCGACATCACCGTCGCAGTCAAATGGCAGCGAGCCGCCGCCGGTGACTGGGGCGCCTACGCAGCCGAGATCAGCCGAAGGAATAGCTCATGAAATGCGCCGTCGACGGCAGAGAGGGGGCATCGCGGTGCTTCGCCGAGAACCGTGCACCAGCTCAGGCGCACCATGGAACACGGCAAGCGTGGGGCGCCATGCCTTCCGGACACAGAGTCTTGATCACTTTCTTGCGGATCGCTCGCCATGTCCGCAGGGAACACTCCAGGTGGACCCGCAGCTCAACCGCTTCCCGGTCGCCGCTGTTCTGACCAGGATGTTCGAGGGCCCACTGTTCTGCCAGAAGGTCGTACATCTCAGCGGTCGTGAGGTCGCTATCGGGATAGGTGCGTGCGACATCCAACTTGACGATCTGGGCACTCCGGGAACCTGCAGTCCGGTCGACCATGCCCCTGACCCATGCCAGCCCCTGCTCGTCTGCATACAGGCCGAACCTCAGATTTCGCGTCCTCATGATGGCGCCAACCTACTGATCCTCAGCCTTCGGTGGCAACGCGATATCTCTCAATGGCCAGGGCGTGAGGCAGGCATTCCGAGAGTTCCAATACCCGAGCCCACCGTTAGCGGTCAGCGACGACTTCGCGAACACGATGATGCTCAAGGCCATCGACCTGGCCTTCGGCAACGACTCCGGCCTCGCGGGCCAGGAACGGAACGGATGACGATGACGGTCAAGCTCGACTACAAGTGGCATCTGCGCGAGGTCATGGCGACCAAGGGCATGTTCTCCACCACCGACCTGCGGCCTCTGCTGGCCGAGCGGGGCATCGACCTGTCGGCCAGCCAGATCTACCGCCTGGTGGTCGAGACGCCGGAACGGCTCAAACCTCAAGGTGCTGGTGGCCCTGCTCGACATCCTCGGATGCTCGATGGACGACCTGATCGAGCCGGTCGCCGCGGACAGGCCCCGGGCGAACAAGGCCGCGGACGGCACCGAGACCACCGGCGTCGGCGGCTTCCGGCCCGAGCGGGCCCGGATCGTCGGGCCGTCGTGACCACCATCCCGAGGGCCGAGACGGACCCGAACGCGGTGATCGTCGACCTCGTCGCCGCGGTCGAGCCCGACCTGCCGCCGCAGATGGTCCAGCTCGCGATATCCCAGGCCGTACACGCCAAGCCGCGTGCTGTCCTCCTGGCCCGGACGCTGGAGCGCGATCCCGGGCTGCTGACCTCGGGCCGGGCCGAAGGCCCGGCTTCGGTTGAACGCTTGATTCGCCTTCTCGCGCAGGCCGGCGCCGTCAACGTCGTCCGGCCGCCCTGCTCGTGCTGCGGCAGGATGGGGCCGCTCACGAACACCAATGGCTCTGGCCTGCGGACCTGTGCCCCATGCGGTGGGAGACGCCCGGACAGTCCTTGGGCGTGCGGCGGCTGCGGCAACAGCAAGACTCCGCGCTACGGGCTGGACCGCTCCGGTCGTGAAGTCTGCCGGTCCTGCTACCAGGCCGAGTGCACCGAGGACCCGGCCGCCGACCTCCTGAACTACCTCAGCAGCCCTGCCCTCGGGCTCGGCGAGTCCGTTCTCCAGGAAGTGATCGCCGGGGTCACCAAGGGCGGCACCTCCATCACCCGGCGCCTGCTCTGGGACATTCAGAACCGGCCGGGGCTGCTGGCCGGGCAGGCCCACCACCATGGGCCCCGGACTCTCCTTCTGGCCGAGCGACTGCACCAGGCCGGCGCCGACGGTGTCCCGGCGCCGAAGTGCCCGCACTGCGATCGCACCGTCCGGCTCAGCCACTCCATCAAGCGGCTCCGGGTCTGCGGCACCTGCTACAACCGCTCGACCGCCAGGCCCTGCACACACTGCGGCCGCTCCCGACCCATCGCCGGACGCACACCCGACGGCTCGCCCATCTGCAGCGACTGCCGCGACAGGGACGCCACCTGCCAGGAGGAATGCGTCGGCTGCGGCCGTCACCGGGCCGTTTCCGCACGCACCGAGAACGGGCCACTCTGCAAGTCCTGCCGCAAACCGCCCAGGATGCAGTGCGGCACCTGCGGCAAGGTCCGCCCCTGCCTCCATGCCGCCGCCGGCACCCCGCGCTGCCGGGCCTGCCTGACGAAACTGGAGCCCTGCACCGACTGCGGACGCACCTTGCGCGTGGTCGCCCGGACACCTCGGGGGACCGTTCTGCGAAAACTGCTGGGAGGTCGCCCCAGAGGCCCGCAAGCCGTGTCAGTGCGGCACCGTCGAAAAGCTCTTCCACCACGGCCTCTGCCGCCGATGCGCCGGCGAACGCCACCTGCGGAACCTGCTGACCTCACCGGACGGCACCACCCGGCCCGAACTCGACAAGATCGTGGACGCGCTGCTGAACTTCAACTCCCGACGGACACTGCTCTACCTGCGGGAGTCGGCGACCGCCACCCGCCTGGGCACCGACCTCGCCTCCGGAACCTGTGAGCTCACCCACGAGGCCCTCGATGCCCGCAGGGCCAGGCAGAAGGACATGGCCCTCGACTACTTCCGCGCCGTCCTAGGCTCCAACCCCGCAGCCACGGCCAAGGCACTCCCGCCGGTCCACTGACCGCCGACGTCCCGCCAGTCGCGCTGAACCGCTGACGAGGGCCTCGCCCAGATCGCCGCGGCGACTGCCGCCGACGCCGCGCACCGGGCGGCGAACACCGCGTACTCCGTCGACCACGGCCAGCTCCTGAACAAGGCGGAGCGGTGGCACGGCTACGAGGACGGGGACGCCATGTTCCACATCGCCCCCGGCGCAGTCCTGTTCTTCACCTACATCCAGGGCCGCTACCCGCACGCCAGGTTCACCCTGCTGACCAGCAAAACGGACGAGCAGATCGACATCCACACCATCAGCGACGTCCACCGCCACCTCACCAGCCCGCCCATCCCGGATGCCGCCGCGCCCAAGGCCCCCAGCGTCACCGCAGTGGCCACGGAGCCCGCCGCCGACAGCCCCGCCTTCTGAACGAGGACCGACGTGCCTGTGTGCCGTCCCAGCCCGCACCCGGGCCGGGACGGCACACAGGACCGGCCAGCCCGGCCCCACCCCCAGCAGGAAGAGGGACCGGCCCCTCTTTCACCTCTCCTGATTCGAACCCCCAACCACCCTGAAGGAGAACGAACGTGACCTTCCAGCAGCTCGACACGACCATCCCCCCGCGGGCCGTCATCGTCCTCATCGGCGCGGCCGGCTCCGGCAAGTCCACACTCGCCTCCACCTGGTCCCCGAACCGAAGTCCTGTCCCTCGACCACTACCGGGCTCTCATCTCCGACTCCTTCTCTGTCAAGTCCAGCGTGTTGAGCTGAACTGGGGCAGAGGGTTCAGTTGCCTCCGCCCTGAGCCTGTGTGAGAAGCCGCAGCCGCCAAGCGCGCGATACTCCAGTCCGCTTGGCGGCTCCATTAGGCCGTATGACCGGTGGTCAGCGGTTGTCGTCGAGTTCTTGGTGCATCTGAGGCTGGTCGTCCTGGTCGTGGGTGAGTGCGTACTGCTCGATCTCGTTGAACGCCTTCGAGGCGACTCCCAGGAGGTCCTTGTAGGGGTTGACGCCGACGGTCCGCTGGGCGGCTCCGCCGAAGAGGCCGCCGGCCGTTCCGCTGACGAGGCCGTGGCCCGCAGCGAGCGGCTTGCCCGCGAGGTCGAGGGGGCTCTTGGGCAAGCCGGCCATGTCGGCGTACTTGTCGGTGAGCGCAACGCGGGTCAGCGCGATGTAGGCGTCACTGGCCCCGGGCTTCAGGAGGTCGCGGTAGAACTTGATGGCCTGGGCGGTCATGAAGACACCGTCGTCGGTCTTCTTCCACTCCGTCTCCCGCTCCTGGTTCCACAGCCGCTCGGCCTCGTCGGCGTCCTTGGGAAGCTGCCAATTCTCCGGCGTGCCGAGGTAGTGGTTGACGTAGTGCCAGGCGCACATGAAGCCGCGGGCGTCGTCGGCGGAGACATCGATGCCGAGGTTCCTCATGCCCTGCAGGATCTGGGTGCTGAAGACGCAGGCGGCGCCGGTGGTGTACTTCTGGGAGACCGGCTCGCCCCACTTGTCGTAGTCCCACTGGCCGCTCTGCTTGTGCAGTTGCCTGACCGAGGCATGCACGAGGCGCACCTTCGTCACGGTGGCGGCCAGGGTCCCGTCGCGCATGGCGTTCTTGTTGCCCATGTCGATGAACAGGCGGGAGGACTGCGACAGCCTTCGGCCCGGTCCCTCGACACCTCCGAGGCGGCCGGTGGAGCGCAGGGTGAATGCCCCGGTGGGTGCGAGGTAGGTGCCGATGAGGCCGACGGTGCCCTGCAGCATCGAGGCGGTTCCGTGGTGGTGGCCGAAGAAGCCCTCGGCGGCCTTGACGTCTGCCTCGCTCCAGTCCGGCGGTGGGGTAGCTGCCTCCCGCAGGAACTGGGCCAGTCGATCGGGAAGCCGCGACAAATCCGTGTCGGGCTTGAGCGTTCCGATCGTCCGGAAGAGGGCGTTGATCCCGTCGACCTCCCTGTTCTCGAGGAGGTCGGTCACCAGCGCATCAGCCGCAGGATCTCCGACCCTGCTCGCAGCCTCCAACTCGGCTGCAACCGTTGCCGTTGTCAACGCCATATCAATACTCCTCGATATTCATCCAATTGACCATGCAATGGGTGACCTGCGCACAGACACGCTCCCGCCCAGGGGGCGCCCCTTCGTGCTGCGCGAGAAGACCCCTGGATCTCTGCTCTCGCAAAGGGAGGCCCATCGTGCGGGCTGCTCGATGGGGGTGGGCGGGAAGGACTCGTGTGACAAGATCACTGCACTTCGATCTTGCCGCTATCGTCGCCGCGAGTTGGTCACCCAATAGGAGTAAGGGGGCGTGCGCCCCGCGTGAATCAGGGAGTGCGCGGAGACTGTCGTTTCGGTCGGTGGCGTGTTGTGCTGCCCGTGTTACCAGGCCGCAGCCGGGGGACTGCCGGGTTGACGAAGCCCCTTCAGCAGGTGGCGCCCAAATGTCTTCGTCCAAGCCGCGGTGGCATCCTGCTTGCCAGGTTGGGCGAGTAGCAGCACTCCGTCCGCCGTGGAGAGCTCCGAGCCGGACAGCGGCACCGGTCCACCCCGGATAGCTGGCTCTCCTCGATCGGGTGGTCATCTCCCGAAAAAACGGTTTAGCACAAATCTGGCCCGTCAAGATCGCCCGTATGACTATCCGTCGCTGGGCCGCTGCCGCGGCCGCTATCTTTTCCGTCGCAGTCCTGACAGGGTCCGCGCAAGCCGCACCCACCGCCGCCCCCGTCCCATCGGGGCCTGTTGTCATCACCAACGACGCCCACACCAACTACCTGGTCCCCGACGACACGGTCGGCAACGCCGGCACCTTCCTGCAGGTCTACTACCGGCAAGACCATCCCTTCCCGCGCACTTTTCAGTTCGAGCAGGTGAACGGGCGTCCCGGAATCTTCCACTGGAAGAGCGCCCGAACCGGGAACTGCGCCGATGCCAGGGCCGGGGAGCCGGGGGGCTCGGTGTACCTGGCTGCGTGCACGACGAACAAGTCCCAGTGGTGGATCCTCAGGTCCACCGACGAGAGCCCTGCGCGGTGGGTTCTGTCGCCCTTCCTGAACGAGGAGGTTGCCGTCACCGGCCTGTTCGGGGACGACAACTACGCACCGCTGCGTGAACTGCCCAACCCCAACTCTCCAACTACTTCGCAGATGTGGCACTTCACCCGGCAGTGATTGCGTTGTCCTTCGGTGCTGCGTTCCGCGCAGGGCTGCGCCCCGCCCTACGGCAGGGCCCTGCGCGGGAAGCCGGTGGCTGAGCGGCACGGTGATCAGCTGCCGGATGTGGGCCGCCGACGGCATGTGGGAATGGGTCCTGACCTCGAAGTCTCGTGACGGTCCACCGACTTAGTCGGTGGACCGACTTCGTGCTGTGGGCCGAGGCTGCACAGGCCGAGGGCCCGATTGCCGTCCCGAGGTGGCAAGCCCCTGCGCCAGCCGAGGCGGTCCCCCTTCGCCACGTAACTGAGTCGCAGAAGCGACGAGTCCGCTGTTGTGGCAGGCCCACCGCCCGGCCCGTGAGGGCGGGCAGGGCTGGCTTTCGGTCGGAACGGGGGTGATGCCGGGGGGTGGTCCAGAGTCGTTGGGGCTCACCCACCGGGGCGTGGACGGTCTCTACGTCGGTGGCGGTGATGTCGAGCGGGCCGAGCCCGGGGCCGCTGAGCCGCCGGGGCTGAGAGGGAGGCTCGTCCGTGACGCAAAGCAGATTAATGATCTACTCGTCGTCACTGGGTGGAGAGGGCCCCGCTGTCGCTGGAGGCCCCGGTAGAGGATGTGGTGGTGTCCGTGGGGCGGGGCTCGCGAGTCGCGGTGCTGGGTGGTGGCGTGGCCGGGTTGACAGCGGCGATGGAGCTGGCGGAGCGCGGCTTCGAGGTGACGGTGGTGGAGCCCGCCGGTTGGGGTGGCAAGGCCCGCAGTGCGTGGGTGCCGGGGACCGGCAGAGGCGGACGGTTCGACCTGCCCAGTGAGCACGGGTTTAGGTTCTTCCCCGGGTTTTACCGGAGTCTGCCGGACACGCTGCGCCGTATCCCGGTCGACGGCAGCACGGAAGGGGTGGCGCGGAATCTGCGGGAGGCGACGCAGATGCTTTCCGCGCGCTCGGGCCGGGTGGGTGAGCGGGTCACCGATGTGTCCGCGGCTGCGGGTGCCCGGACTCCGATGGAGTTCCTGCGTTCTGTCGGGTTGGAGGCGGGTGGCAGGAGGCTGACGAGCGAAGAGCTGCTGTACTTCGCGAACCGGATGCTCGTCTACATGACGAGCAGTGATGAGCGGCGGCTGGGCCAGTGGGAGTCGACCTCGTGGTGGGACTTCGCCGCGGCCGACGGCGCCTCCGAGGAGTACGTCAAGGCGTGTGTGGTGGGCGCGACCCGC
This sequence comes from Streptomyces sp. NPDC058637, assembly GCF_042717325.1. Taxonomy (NCBI): domain Bacteria; kingdom Bacillati; phylum Actinomycetota; class Actinomycetes; order Kitasatosporales; family Streptomycetaceae; genus Streptomyces; species Streptomyces sp. NPDC058637. The sequence continues at coordinate 59,692 of NZ_JBHXRD010000041.1, forward strand.
ACCGTGGTCGCGGCGCGGGCCGAGGTCTGCAGCGCGCATACGGTCGGTGGGTTCCTGGAGGCTTTTAGTTACGGGTTCCTGGGCCGGGGCGAGGAACTGCAGCCGGCGGACCGGGTCCTCAACGGCCCCACCAGCACCGCCTGGATCGACCCGTGGATCCGTCATCTGGCTTCCCTGGGGGTGCGGCTGGAACTGGGATGGGGGGTCGAGCGGTTGGCCTTGAGCGGTCGCCGTGTCACCGGGGCTGAGATACGCGGCCCGCGCGGTCGGCGCCGGGAGCTGGAAGCTGAATGGTTTGTCTGCGCGCTGCCGGTCCACCGCGTCGGCGCGCTGCTGGACCGCGGGCTCGCGGAGGCCGACCCGGAACTCAAGAGTGTGGCGGGCCTGCAAACGGACTGGCAACCACCCGGACAGAAGGAAGGATCCGCTCTTCGAGCGCGCGGCGCGCCAGGCTCTCCGCTACCTCGTGGTGGTTGGCCATCTTCGCCAGGTGTCTGTCGATCTCACCGAGGACGTGCGCGGCGATGTATGGAACCGCGCGGCCGGTAAGGGTCAGCGCGGTGAACTTGTCTTCTCGGCCGCCGCTCTTGGCCAGAGCGCAGGCTTCCACCAGCAGCGCGTTGGTATCGAGGACGGCGAGCAGCATTGGCCGGTCCAGCACCATCGGGTTGATCGCCGCTCCGGAGGGGACCGACGGCGGCGGTGCCGAGTTGGCACGATCGAGTGTCATGGGGGTAAGTACTCTCTCCAGGGCCAGCCCTGATCGTTCGCCTCCGTGGGCGACCGCATAGGGCTGGCTGTCAGGGGAAGTCAGATGCTCACAGCTCCGAGCAGCATCCCAGCACGGTCGTTGTCGATCGTTTCTACAGATGCTGTGTGAGTCGTACCCGGCCTGGGACGTTCCGGGCCAGCCGAAGTCACTTCGGGGACAGGGGCGCCGAACAGCTCGTAGAGGTCTGGCATTTCTTTTCCTTTCCGTTCATGGGTGTCGGACTGGTCGTGCTGAGAGCGATGCTTCCCAGCACGGTGAAGAATACGAGCGCGGCGACCACTACCAAGGTGACTGCGTCACGGAACACGGTCAGGAACGTCCTGACCGTCTCCTCTCCGGTGCTGACCAGTTCTACGTATGCCTCCGCAAGATCTGAGCGCAGTGGCCGAAGTCCTTGGGCGGCGAGTCGGGTGTCGATGCGTCCGAGGACTGCGCGGGCCGAGAGGATCGAGGCCGCTCCTGCGACCGCGAGAAATGCCAGTGCACAGGACACGCCCCACAGGCTGATGAGCGTCCAGTGCCGTTGAAGTACATCGGGAAGTTTGCTCACGACAGCTGCGGTGAGCGCGAGCGCGACCGTCGCGAGAGCGCCGGCCCGGGTGCGGATCCGGTCCATGTCCGCCATTTGTCGGTCGAGCTGGCGGCGGCCCTCCTCGATTAGGAGGGTCAGTTCGTCATCGCTGAGGGGGAGGATGTCGCGTGTATGGGGCTCGGGTTCCGCGAATGTGGGCATGGTTCGCCCGGGGTGGAACAGGGCCACGCAGTAGTAGAGGTAAAGGCGGGCTTCGGCGAATCGCCCGCTGATAACAGGCATCAGGTCCCTCGCAGCCAGCTGGCCATCAGGTCAGCGATCTGGGAGGTCATCTTGTCGGGTAGGAAGAGCCACTGGCCGCCGGGGTTAAGGTCGATGAAGGCGAGTCCGTCTTCATCCACGATCCAGTCCTGGCAGGTGAAGCCGGTCTGAAGATGCTGGGCCAGGCGTACCGCCTCTCGTTCGGTGCTGCCCCAACGAGAGGCGGGGACGAATGAGCGGTGCGCTTGGTCAGCTTGGCGCCAGTCGAGCGGCAACCCGACGGCCTCAAGTTCCGCAGTCCAGGCACGGTCGTTCACGGTGACTATCCGCAGGTGCGTACGGGCAGTGAGCAGCTTCTGCGCGAGAAAGGGCGCACCGAGCAAGTCAGCTCCCGCCAGGTCCTGAGCGGTTACGGCACGCGTGTGCACGACTTGGCGGGGGCCCGCTTCAGCCGTGAAGTTACCGGGACCGAGTGGTTTGATGACAAAGGGCTCACCTAGCTCGGCTGCCAGATAGGCAGGGTCCGTACAAATGAAGGTGCTGGGGACGCGCAGCCCGATGGTGTGGGCGGCCTGATACTGCACGAGCTTGTTTTCGGCTGCGAACAACGCGTCTACGCCGCACATCCATGAGACGCGGGCTTCCCGAAGCAGAGCGGCCAGCACCGTCATACGGGCGGCGAGGCGGGCGGCTCCCTTGCTGCCCAGGACTGTTCCCGCGTCCCATTCCGCAGGAGCCAAGCTCCTGATCCAGCCGCGAGCCTGTACTTCTGACGAGAGCTGGACTCGCTCGCCTGCCAGGTCGATGAATATCGCCCGTGTCGGGCTCAGGCGGTGCAGCACGGTGGGCAGCGTCTCAGCGTCGATAACGACAGTGCCTCGTTTCGGAAGCCTGGAGACGACAGCGGTGACATGCGGATCTGTTGCGTCACCGATCACGACTGATGTGACCGGATGACACCCGAGACCCACGTCCGGAACAGATCCGGCTCCTCGCGACCCGGCGCAAGAAGTGACGTTGCCGCGATTCCTGCGACGAGCAGGAGCAGGGAGGTGGCGGCGGCGAGAGGGGAGGTCGCCTCGTGCAGGGGCCAGGTCCAGGGGAAGGGGCGCCCGCCGGGGCCAAGGCCGATGAGTGCGCAGAGGACGGGCACGAGGGCGACGGTCAGAGGGCCGTACATGTGGCCGGCGAGGTATTGGACGATGAGTCCGGTGCCCAGGTATCCGAGGAAGTTTCTTGCCGCGGCGAGGGACATGGAGGAGTCAGCCGCGTAAGTAGCACCGAGGCCCATGGTGGTGGACAGGAGGGTGGCTGCTGCCAGCATGCCTGCCTGGTATCGGGCCACGGGGCGGACGGCGGTGGTGTCGTAGAGGCGGGGGACCCGGTTGAGCGCGTGCAGAGTGAGCGCCGCGGGGATGGCGGGGAGTACGAGGGCCACGGGGATTCCTGCGCTCATTCCGGCGAGGAGTGAGGGGATCGGCAGGGCGGAGCCGCCGAGGAGTGGTACCAGCAGCATGGTGGCGATGAGGACTGCTGCGGTGAGGGGTGTGGCGTGTGCGCGGTGCCACCAGTTCACGATGTGGCTGCCTTGGTGTAGGAGGCGGGGGCGAGGTCGGGCAGGACTTTGCAGTCGTGGACGGAGCGCATGTTGCGTTCGTACCAGGCGTGCTGGGCTTGTGTGGGCAGGGCGCGGATCTGTTCGGCGAGGGTGATCGCTTCGAGGGGCCAGCGCTGGGCGAGATCGCTCTTGGGGACGCCGCCGGTGAGGGAGAGCCAGGCGTATATGGCGATCATGGCTTGGTCGCCGGGGTATGCGGCGCCTTGGCGCAGGGCGCACGGGGGTGCTTCGTTGGGCAGTGGGCTGGTGGCGATGTTCGAGGCTACGTTGGCCTTGTCGGGCTGGGGGTCGCCGAACTCGATCTGCCGGGCCGGGGTGACGCCGACGGTCGCCAGCTGAGCGGTGGTCTCCTGGGCCCAGTGGCTGATGTCTGCCCGTCGGGTGTTCTGCTCGGGCCACAGACAGATCTGCGGGTTCTGTCCTGTGCAGGTGCGCAGTGCGGTGTCGCGGGCCTGGGTGCCCTGGAATTCGAGGGGGACGGCCAGGGCGAGCGCCACGGCGGTGGCCACGGTGAACCCGCTCAGGGACAGCAGCGGGCGCCAGCGTTGCTGGCGCGGTGCTGAGCTGAGAACGACAGCCGTCATGATCGCGAGGGAGAAGGTGACCGTGGCCGCCAGGCTACGGATGGAGGGTTCCTGGTCGAGGCCGCAGCACTCGGTGACGCCCTGTCCGTTGAGGTGGCGCAGCCAGGGCAGACCGCCCAGAGCCGCCGGCCAGAATCCCCACAGGTATCCGAAGATCAGCATGGTGGCGGCGCCGAGGAATTTTGGCATGCGGGCGCCGATGAACCAGCCCAAAGCGATATGGGCCACGATCACGCTGTAGGAAACGGTGAGGATTGCCGGGTTCGGGAAACCGGACGTGGAAGCCACCGATGTCAGGACGACGACGAAAGGGGCGATCATCGCGATCAGACCGAGTACGGCGATAGGTCCGAGGTGCAGGACCGCCACGCTGAACGATCCGCGGGCCGGAGCCAGTACAGTAATTCCGCCCTGTTTGATCCGGGCTGCTTCCCAGGCCGCTCCCGCCCCGCACGCCGCGCTGATGAAGCCGACGACGACCGTGGTCTGGGAGCTGATGGAAGGCCAGTAGGCGATGGCGGACTCGGTGTTCTGGGCGCTGAACCACACCAGCACGGGAATCAGGACGAGGGCGGCCCACATGGCAGGGCCCGAGCGCAGAAGTGTTGAGATACGCACAGTTCAGACCTCCCCTCGGACCAGGCCGCGATACGCGCTTTCCGCCCGCCGCTCGTACGGGGTGCCGACGGGGGCGGTGGAGAAGAAGTCGCTCACCGGCCCTCGGAACACCGGCCGGCCCCGGTCGAACACGATGACGGTTTCGTAGATGTCGGCAAGGTCTTCGGTCTGGTGCGTGGAGACGATGAAGTGCACCGAGCCACTCAGTTCCGCCAGCAGATCCCGGAAGACACCGCGCTGGACAGGGTCAAGGCCCGCGGTCGGCTCGTCCAGGAGAACGATCTCGGCCTGATGCACCAGCGTCTGCGCAATGCCCAGACGCCGCAGCTGGCCTCCGGACAGCTCATGGCTCCTACGCTGGCCCAGTTCCGTGAGGCGGACCTTTTCCAGCGCTGTGGCCGAACGGTCCCACGCCTCTCGCTTGGACAGGCCCTTCAGCCAGCCCACGTACGCGGCCTGCTCCCGCACGGTCAGAGCCGGGATGGCCTTCACCTCCTGCGGCAGCCAGCCCACCTTCTGCCGGAAAGCCCGACGGTCCCGCCGCCGGACGCTGTCCAGGCGCCCCAGCGTGACTCGCCCGGATACGGGGGTGAGGGAGGACGCCCCGAGCGACAGCAGTGTCGACTTCCCGGCTCCGTTCGGGCCGAGGAGGACTGTGCACCCTTGCGGGAGGTCCATCGTCAGGCTGTCGAGCACAGGAGTGCAGGCCCGGTAGGCAAAGGAACAGTCCGTGTAATGCAGTGGCACGCAAAACCCCAGGTGAGTGACGACTTTCAGGTCCAGACGATGGTGTGGGGTGTGTGGTTGCAACCACACACCCCACACCATCGTGAACCAGTCAGTACCGCACAGTGACCGTGGAGACGCTCAGGAACGCGGCCGTGGTGTCCTGCCCGTTCAGACTCGAGTAGTTGAAGTAGTACGAGCCCGCAGCCTTGTCACCGAAGCTCGACGTGTCGCAATAGTTGTTGTCCCTGTTGACGACCGTGTCGGGCAGGCCCCCGACTACCTTCTTCAGCTGGAGCCCCGCGTAGGTGAAACTGCCGTTGTCCACGGAGCAGTCAGCGAACTTCACGCTCGTCGAGACGCTGTCTGTGTTGCCATCAGTCCACTGCTTCGACTCCTTGCCCGGCTTCCACGCAGTGATGTAGCTGGTGTAGCCACCCTGCGCGAACGCCGGCGCGATTCCCAGCACTCCGATGACCGCGGCACTCGCCGCAACAGCTGCTATCCGAGACGTACGCATGGTTCCCCCCTCATCGCACCCAGCAGTCAGCCCGATGCGTATCGATGTCATTCGCAAATTCGGCATCGTGACCGTACGACAGCGCAGCGTCGCGAATCTGAATGACTGTTCGAGCGTGTCGCGCTCGACAGATACACCCTGCGTGATCGACTCCAGCGTTTCCGTCGCAACGGGGGTTTGGCGCAGCGACCCGTCCACCAGGCGCTGAGACCCGGGGGTCCCTTTCCTCGCCCTACTCCGCTTAGCAACGGGCGCGGATCCGGGCGGATGGCGAGAGCCATTTCCACGGGCACAGAAACAACCGTGCACCAGCACGTGAGTCACATTCCGCCTCGCAGCCCACTTGCGCCCCTCTTCCACCAAAATGGACTCAAACCCTCCGCATGTAGCACTCTCTCGACGTCGCGCTCGGTTGCCGTAAGTAGTCGCCTCAGCATCAGACCAAACCTTGAAGTTGCCCTCAAACAGGTCGGCTGTTGTCCGAGACCCTCGTCAAAGCCTGCGAGCTCGTCTCCCCCGATCGGGCCGTCACGCTGGTGCAGGCCCCGTCTCCAGAGCTGTCAGAGCAGGAATCTGGAGATGGTCTGCAGTGAGACATCGGCCCGGCTGGTACCGGTGATGGGTCGGGGCTGCATGCGGCCGGCGCCGACGGCACCGCCTGGCACGTCAACACCGCCGGCGACATCTGCCGGTACACCGGCGACCAGCCCAGCTGACCCCGCTTCCTCGTGCGTGCGGGCCCCGACCGGAAGAAGGCCTG